>JBGSYE010000623.1:0-2498 GCA_041751075.1 Chthoniobacteraceae bacterium | reverse complement strand
GTGCTGGTCGAGGCGAGGCGGCCAAAGAGCGGGCACCACAGACCGGCGTCGCCCGCGTGTTGATCCACGAGCACGCCGACGGCGCCGCCCTCGCGCAGGAACTTCGACGCGGCGACGAATCCCTCCTTTCGCTCGAAGAGCGCCATGCCGAGCCGGGCCCGCGAGCGGCGCACCTCGGCGTCGAGATACGCATTGCCGAGCCGCTGGTAGATCGTGCCCGTCTGGCACCGGAAAATGTGCGGCACGAGCTGCGCAAACATTTCCCAATTCCCGATGTGGCTGATGACGAAGACGAAGCCGCCCTTCCCATACTGCGGCTCCATGTGATGCAGCCCCTCGACCGTCACGACGCTCTCGATCGCCGCGCGGGACATCGTCGGCAGCTTGAGGCTCGCGAGCAGATTCGCCCCGAGCAGCGCGAAGTGCCGCCGCGCGATGACCTCGATCTCCGCGTCCGACTTTTCGCCGCCAAAGGCGATGCGGAGATTTGCCCGCACGAGTCGGCGATACGGGGGCGCAAGATGCCAGGCTAGCGAGCCGAGCCACCACCCGAGGCGATACGCCGCGCGCAGCGGCAGCACCCGGAGCACTCCGGCGACGAGCCCATAGAGCGCGTAGGCCAGGCGGTCCATCACCGCTTTTTCCAATACATCGCCTTGAGCGGATGCTCGTCGAGGAGATTGGGCTCGATGCCGCCGAGGCGCTCAGGGTCGTAGAACTGGATGCCGACGTAATAGTACAGCGGGCAGATCGGCGCCTCATCGGTGACGAGGATTTTCTCCGCCTGGCGGAAAATCTCGAAGCGCTTCGCCTTGTCCACCTCGCGGCCGGCGGCGGCGATCAGCGCATCGTATTCCGCATGGCTCCAGCCGGTGCGATTGTTCCCGCCGTTCGTGATGAACATGTCGAGGAAGGTATTCGGGTCATTGTAATCGCCGACCCACGACGAGCGGCAGAGGTCGTAAGCGAGCGATGCCTGGGTATCGAGATACACCGTCCACTCCTGCCGGGTGAGTTGCATGTTCACGCCGAGTTCGCGTTTGAACATGCCCTGCAACTCGACGGCGATGTCCTGATCCAGCTCGGAGTCCGCGCGGTAGAGGTAGGAGAAAAGCGGGAAGCCCTGGCCGCCGGGGTAGCCGGCCTCGGCGAGAAGTTTGCGCGCCTTCTCCACATCGCGCTCGTAGCTCGGCGGCGGCTGGTATCCGCCGCCCGCGCCCGGCGGCGTGAAGCTGGTCGCCGGGACTTCTCCGGCGCGCGTGATCGCCTCGGTGAGATGCAGCTTGTCCACCACCAGGCAGAAGGCGAGCCGCACGCGCGGATCGTTGAAGGGCTTTCGCGAGGAGTTGAAGCGGACAAAGTAGTTGCCGAGGAAAGGCGCCGCGTGAAAGTCGGGCCGCTTCTTCAGCTCGTGCATCAGCGACGTCGGGGCCAGGCCCTTGTCCATCATCAGGTCGGCGACGCCGGTGGCGTAGAGATTGAAGGCCGTCATCGGGCGCCCGGCGGGGAGCACGTCGATGCTCTGCATCGCGACCTTCGCCGCATTCCAGTAGCGCGGATTCTTCACGAGCCGGATGCGGTCGAAGAGCCGCCATTCCTTGAGCACAAAGGCGCCGTTGCCGACGTGATGCTCGGGATTCATCGCCCAATCGCAGTGCCGCTCGACCGAGGCGCGATGCACCGGGAGCAGCGTCGAGAAGGCGCAGAGATCGAGAAAGAACGAGGTGGGATTTTCCAGCGTCACTTCGAGCGTCGCGGGATCGAGCGCCCGCACTCCGCACTGGCCCCAGTCCTTCAGCTTGCCCTCGCTGAAGGCGCGCACGCCGCGGATGTAGTGGAGCTGGCCGACGTATTCGCTGGCCGTCGCCGGCTCCGCCGTCCGCCGCCATGAGTACACAAAGTCCTCCGCCGTGAGCGGGTCACCGTTGCTCCAGCAGGCTTCTTTCCGCAGGTGAAAGGTGTAGCGCAGTCCGTCGGGCGAGATCTCCCAGCGCTCGGCGACGCCCGGCCTTGCCGTGCCCGTTTCATCAAAGCTCGTCAGCCCTTCAAAGACTGCATAGCCGATGCGGCTCGTGGCCTGCGCGGTGATCAGCGGCGGATCGAGCGCCTCGGATTCCGCACCATTGATGAAGACGAGATCCGCGCGATCCGGCATCCGCCCGCAGCCGGCGAGCGCGGCGGCGAAGAGGACGGGAAGGATGCGGCGCGGCGAGAATTTCAAAACGAGCGGCGACGTTGCACAAAAAGCATCGCCGCGTCCAAGGAGAGAGTGACGCGGTGTGGTGGTGCATTCAAAGGCGGACGATTTGCGTGCGATCAAAGGCGGACAGGGGATTTTGGGGCTGGGAGGTGGAGGCGGGGGATGGGGAGATGACCGTGTTTGGGCGGATGGAGGAGGACGGAGATGTCGCCGTTTGGATGAAGGCAGCGGGTGAGGGCAGAGCCGGCGGGCCGCTCGATGCGGAGGCGCTGGGAGCCGATGGCGATGCGCTGATCGG
>JBGSYE010000622.1:0-5136 GCA_041751075.1 Chthoniobacteraceae bacterium | reverse complement strand
CCCTGCTCACCCCGGAGAGTGAGCCCGTCGCGACGCGCGCGCTCGAGTTGCTGAAGGCGCAGCTCGACGAAATCGCGCACATGGTGCCGCCCGCCGCGGCCGCGGAGCTGAGGAAGGTGCCGCTCTACCTTTCGCCGGAGTACCCCGACGTGCGGCCGAAAGCGGAGTATCATCCCAACATCAAATGGCTGCGTGCAAACGGGCGCGATGCGGCGATGGAAAAAGCGGTCGAGTTCACCAACGTCCGCATCTTCGACGCCGAGACGCGCCGCATGCCGAACTTCGCCCTGCACGAGCTCGCCCACGCCTACCACGACCGCGTGCTCGGATTTGACGATCCGCGCATCATCGCGTGCTTCGACAAGGCGAAGGCTGCGGGCACGTATGAAAAGGTCGAGCGTCAGGACTCCGAGGGCCGCAAGCGCATCGCCACCGCTTACGCGATGACCAACCACAAGGAATACTTCGCCGAATGCACCGAGGCGTATTTCAGCCGCAACGATTTCTTTCCCTACAACCGCGAGGAACTGAAGCAGCACGACCCGGACATCGTCGCGCTGCTCGAACAGCTCTGGAACCCGCCCGCTAAGTGAGGCGCCGCCGTCTCGGAACGGCGGACCCGAGCGGCAAGTCTCGCGCTACTTCGCAGCGCGGAGTTTGCCGATCAGGAACTCGCGCAGCCCGCCTTCGCCATCCTGCGACACCGTGCATTCGAGGCCCAGCTTGTTCATGGCTTCCTTGAGCTTTTGCCCGAGGCGGACGTGATGCACCCACACGTTCGGGCTGGTCGAGGCATCCACGGGCGCGTCCTTGTTCCCATAGACCATGAACACCGGCACGTCGTCGGCCGTGAGGTGCGTGATGGGTGAGGCGTCGTGCATGAGCTTTAGCACCCGCTCCGATCTCCAGTCTTCGCCGGCCTGGATCGCGTAGAAATCGTTCAAGGCCGGGTGAGGCGAGAGATCGGGCACGCCAAACCACTCGCTGAAGGTGCGCATGTCGTAGGTGGACTGCCCGTTGGTGGTGCCAGCGGCCACGAGGCGCGTCGATTGCCGCGCAATCGGATCGCTCGAATCCGGTTTCGCCAGATCATCGTGAAAGGCGAGCCAGAGGGAGATCCCCGCGCCCGCCGATCCACCGTAACTCGCAACGCGTTTCGCATCGAGATTCCACTCGCCGGCTTTGCTGCGGATGGTTTGCAGCGCGCGGGCGCAATCCATCATCGCCGTGGGATAGGGGTTCTTGCCGCCCTGCGTGAGGCGATAGTTGAGCGAGGCGAAAGAGGTCCCTGCATCCAGGAACTTCTGCACCGTGGCTGCTGACACATTCTTGTCTCCGCCGCGAAAACCGCCGCCGTGAATGTACAGGCAAAGCGGCGTGGGCGCGCCGTCCTTTGACTTCGCCAGCCAGATGTCGAAGACCTGCTGCGGGTCGTCGCCATAGGCCACATCGGCGTGCGTGGGAGCGAGGCGCTGATTGCTCGCAGGCGCCGCAGTATTCGGCCGCGCGGGCCGCTGGCCCTGCTGCTTCTGCCTAAATTCACGCGCTTCCTCGGCAGTCAGTTTTCCGTCCTTGTTCGCATCGCTCTCGGGGAATCGTTTCAGAAATACCTCAAGCTGCGCGGCGCTCGGACCGCGCTCGCGCTGCGCCTGTGCGATCCCCACTTCCGCGGTCAGCAGGGTCAATGAGATTGCGAAGGTGAGCTGGGTGGAGGGCTTCATAGTGTTCGTGGGTTGTGGTGGCGCGGCTGAATCCGACGAGCAGGCGGAGAATGGCGCGCGGACATTGAAACCACGCGATCGGCGGCAAGTTTCGCGCGATAACGGCGCGCGAACGATTCTCCGTCGCCCGCTCCAGGAAAACCGTGCGGGGAGGGAGCGCGTTCGACGGGCGATGTGCGCGGTCAGCGGAACGACAGTTCGACAACCTCAACCTTCCGCGCGCACCATTGCCCCACGTATTTCCCCGCCACGAAATGACACCCTGAATCGACCGATGAAAACCTTCCCCATCCTCCATATCGCACGAGCCGGACTGCTGCCCCTCAGCCTGCTTCTGCTGTCGCATGTCGGCTTGCGCGCCGGCTGGAAGGCGGGCTTTGCCGCCACTACCATCACCCCAGCCGAGCCGCTGCTCCTGTCGGGCTATGCGAGCCGCACCGAATCCTCGGATGCAGTGCTCGATGATCTCCATGCAAAGGCCATGATTCTGGAGGATGGCGATGGGCAGCGCGCGCTGGTGCTCACCGCGGACCTCATCGGCTTCCGCGCGGAGTTTGCCGAGCCGATCTGCGCGCGCATCACCGCGGGCACCGGCATCCCGCGTGAGCGCATTCTGCTCAATGCCTCGCACATTCACACCGGACCATCCGTGATGCTCGACAACGTGGCTCACGACACCGTGAGTGCGGCGCAGGCGGACAAGCTCATCGCCTACACGCGCAAATTTCAGGACCAGTGCGTGAAGCTGGCCGGTGAAGCGCTCGCGCGGCTGCAGCCCGTGCGCCTCTCGTGGGGCGGAGGCGTGGTGAATTTCCCGATGAACCGGCGCGAATTCACCGCGCGCGGCGTGATCCTCGGCGTCAATCCGCGCGGCCCGGTGGATCGCACCGTGCCGGTGCTCCGCGTGGAGACGCCCGAGGGCAAGCTCGCCGGCGTGCTCTTCGGCGCGGCGTGCCACAACACGACATTTGGATCGAAGGACAATCAGGTCAGCGGCGACTTCGCGGGCTACGCGCAGAGCCAGGTGGAGAAGGCGTTCGCCGGCGCGCAGGCGATGTTCGTCACCGGCCTGGCCGGCGATGCGAATCCGTATCCCAACAGCCTCAACGATCCCGCCAAACGCCCTGCCGTGGAGATCGCCAAACAGCACGGCGCGGAGTTGGGACGCGAAGTGGTGCGCGTGCTCGGCACGCCATTGAAGCCCGTGAACGGCCCGCTGCGCACTGCCTATGCGATGGCGTCGCTGCCCTTGCAGGCCCCGCCTTCCAAAGAAGAAATCCAGACCATCGCCACGAAAGGCAGCTCCTGGCGGAAATGGGTCGCCTTGCAGATGATTGAAGAGCAAAGCCGAGGTGGAAAACTTGCCACGCATTTTTCTGCTCCGGTTGCCGTCTGGCAGTTCGGCCAGGATCTGACGTGGGTCGGTCTCTCGGGTGAAGTCGTCGTGGACTACGCCGCGCTCGTGGAGCGCGCCATCGGGCCGCTGAACCTGTGGCTCTCCGGCTACTGCAACGATGCGTTCGGCTACATCCCGTCGGCGCGCGTGCTGCAGGAAGGCGGCTACGAGACGCGCGGTCTCTATAGCCGCGGGTTCGGTTTCTTCGCGCCGGAGGCGGAGAAGATCCTCGTCGAGAAAGTCGCGGAACTGGCGGCGGAAGTCGGACGGACACGCTGAGAGTCCCGTCCCCCGTAGATCGCGCGACGTCACTTCAGCGAGAGCAGATAGGCGAAGAGGTCGCGGACTTGGTCCGCCGGGAGCACGTCGAGCAGACCCTCGGGCATGAGCGAGCGGCGGAGATATTTCGCGCTGCGGATGTCGCTCTTCGCGATGCGCCGATCGGGCGTGCCCGGCAGGCGCACGACCACGGCGTCCCGGTCTTCGGTCACGAAGAGCGCATCGACGAGGTCGCCGCTCTTCAGCTCGACCCGGTAGATGCGGTAGCCGTTTTCCATCGCTGCGTTTGGCTGGAGGATATTGCGCAGGATCGCCTCCGTGCCCATCGCTCCGACGCCGCTGAGCACCGGGCCGATGTTTCCGCCTTCATTGCCGAAAAGATGGCAGGCCGAGCACAGCATGGCGGCCTGCTTGCCGCGCGCGGGGTCGCCGGGCTGGGCGGCGAGGGCGCGGTATTTGGAATACTTCGCATCGAGCGCGATCGCTTCGTCCGCCGTGAGGATGGGTGGAAAGTCGCTCGTCTTCGCGATCTTCGCCCCGGCGCGAAGAGTGCCGCGCACTGGGAGCGGCGACATTCCTGTCGCCGTGCGAGCCGCAGGCTCGACCCCGGGCTGCCGCACTGCGGCAGAGGGCGACAGGAATGTCGCCCCTCCCAGCGCACGATCGCTGGCGCGGCGGATTTCCTCCGCGGTGCGGGCGCGATCCCAGAGGCGGAATTCCGCCAGCGCGCCCTGCGTGCCGCCCTTCGCGCCCGTCCAGCCGATGCGCACATTCTCGATCCGGCCCGGCGCGGGCTTGCTCTCGGCGTTGTCGAGTTCGCCGTCGAGGTAGAGCTTCCACCGGCCCTCGGCATCGCGCACCGCGGCGACATGCGTCCAGAGCTCGGGCATCATCGGCTTCTTCGCCACGATCGCGTCGCGGATCGCTGGCCCCGCATAGACGCGGAATTTCGACTGGTGAAAATTGATATCGAGTACGCCGGGCACGCCGAGGACGCCGTCGGCATTGCCGATCCCCGGCGCGAGCCGCACCCACGACTCGACGGTGAGCGGGCCATCGAAGCTGAGCTTCGTCTCTACCCAAGCCTCCTCGCTGCCATCGAGCGTGAGCACGGGGCGGAAGAGCGACGCGAGTTCGCCGAGGAGCGCGGTGAGCGCGGGATCGTCGCCGAGCACGGCCTGGAGTTTCTCGACGGTCGCGCCGTCGAGTTCGTCCTTCTTCATCGCGCCGCTGCCGATGGCGCCGACGATGGCCCTTGCGCCGGGCTTCGTGGAGGCGAGGCGGTCGAGGGCGTTGCGGCGCTGCGAGGGTGAAAGATCGGGCCAGAGCGCAAGGAGACGCTCGCCGGCATCAGAGGCTTTTGAAGAAGCGAGCGCGAGCACGGCTCCATCGCGGATGGCGGGATTTGGCGATTTCTGCGCGAGGCTCGCGAAGAGGTCGGTGTGGATGCTGCCGAGATCGCGAAGCGCGCGGAGGGCAGAAAGTGACACAGCCGTCCCGGCTGTGCCGCCCGCAACCCCAGGCGGGACGCCTGTGTCACGCTGCAGCAGCGTCACGAGCGAATCCTCGACGCTCGCGAGTTGGAAGGCGCCAGCGAGCTGGATGCCGAGTTGCACGCTCGCTTCCTCTTTCGCGGCGAGGAGTTGTTTCGCGGCGTCGGTCAGGATGGGCGTGAGCTTTGTGCTGTCGAGGCGGGTGCGGGTGGCGAGCAGGGCTTCGAGCACGCCCGAGCGAGTCGCG
>JBGSYE010000621.1:0-5090 GCA_041751075.1 Chthoniobacteraceae bacterium | reverse complement strand
AAATGGCGATGAACTCCGCGTCGCAGAGCGTCATGCCGTGGGCGAGCGCTCCCGCCTTGAAGCCCGTCCGGTCCGCCCGACGCACCACTACGACATCCGCGCCCGCTGCGCACAGCTCGCCCACCACGGCGTCCACAATGCCGCGCGTTTCGTCCGTCGAATCGTCGAGCACCTGCACCGTGTGCCGGCCATACGGCCACTCCATCGCCGCCGCCGCGCGGATGATGCGCTCGGCGACGGTGGCCTCGTTGTAGAGCGGAATCTGCGTCACGATCGCCGTGCCCTCGCCACGGGCGAGCGCCAGGATTTTCGCGCCTTCCGCGAACAGACTCCGCCGCTTGCGCTCCGAGCGCTCGCGCGTCCACAGACAGCGCGCGAGCAGCACGTAGCCATTGGCCACGTAGGCCACGAGCAGGAGCGAGGCGATGAGATAAAGGCCGCCGGCAAAAGTGCCGACGGCGGCAGTGAAGTCCGCGAGCATCGGTCATCCGAGCAAACGGCGCGGCGGTTTATTCCACGACAGCCGGCGGGTTCTGGCAGGCGGCGCACGATACGATGCGCTGATAAAGGCGCGCATCGTCGCGCCGGGAGGGATCCACAACGGTGAACTCGAAATCGACAAAATCAAAATGTGCCGTCACCTTCCCTCCCACACCCAATCAATGTTCGTGAAAACCTCGCTCATTCTGACGCTCATCGTGAGCCTGCTCTTCGTCACGCAGGCCCAGCCGGTGACGCTGCCCGTCGAGATGAAGCCTGGCGGCCTGTGTGCAGGAATGCAGTGCGCGCCCGGCTGTTGCGCGAATCTGGCGTGCTGCGCGCTGGCGAAACAACAGCAAGCCCCACTAACCCCGGCGCCCGCGCCGCAATACTTGCATGTCCAGCTCGCGACCATTGGCTTGCGCGCTTACACCCTTCTCTTCAGTCCGCCAGCGCGTGAGCGCCAGCTCGTCATTCTCGACGAAGCCAGCATCGCTCACACCCTCTCTCCGCTGGCCGTGAGTTGCATTCAGTTGATCTGAGCCACGGGCTTTCACAGGCGAAGTGTGCCTTGCGCACACGCTCACCCGCAAAGTCCACCGCTCAGATTCATGAAACTCACACCTTTTCTCGTTTGCACATTTTCCATCCTCCTCGGCGCCCGCGCTGAGCTGCCGAAGAAATCCGGCGACTCGCCGTCGGCTCTGCTTTCTCTCAACGCCGTCACGGAAGCCGTGCTGGCGAACTACCCGCCGATCAAAGAAGCCCGCGCCAAGTGGGAAGCGATGAAGCAGCGCGTGCCGCAGGCGGCGGCGGTGGAAACCCTGGCTGCGCTGGAGTAAGTGCGCCGCAAGGAATTCAATGTCGTCGCCAGAGGCCGCGCACGTCTAATCCCGTGAGCTTCGACGACACCGATACGGAGACGATGCTCCGTCTCAAAGGCGGCGACGACCTCGCGCTCAACGAGTTGATGATCCGCTGGCAGACGCCTCTGGTCAGTTTCATCCTCCGCTACACTGGCAACGAACAGGACGCGCTCGAACTCGCGCAGGAAGCCTTTTTGCGCGTGTTCGAGAACCGCGACCATTATGAACCGCGAAGCAAATTTTCGACGTGGCTTTTCACCATCGCGACCAATCTTTGTCACAACCTCGCCCGCTGGCGCGAACGCCATCCCACCGTCACACTGCACGGGTCCGGCGAAGATGACGCCCACGGCATCGAGGACACGCTGCCCGCACCCGGCGACACGCCCTCCGAGAGTGCCGAGCGCAGCGATCTGGCCAGCGCCGTGCGCCAGCACATCCAGGCATTGCCGCACGATCTGAAGACCGCCGTCCTGCTCTTCGAGTATCAGGATTTGGGCTACGAAGAAATCGCCGCCGCACTCGGCTGCACGCCGAAGGCCGTCGAAACGCGGCTTTACCGCGCGCGGGAACTTCTGCGCGCATCCCTTTCCCGCTGGAGAGTCCGGTAGGCGCGCGAAATCGTCCGTGCTCGGCACGGCGCTCGCATGGTGGCGCTCAGTCAGCGGTTGCTCAGCAGAATGCGGCGCTTGGTGGCATCAATGGTGATGGTGAAACGGGAAAGCAGACCGTTGCCGATGAGCCCCGCTTCGCCGGAGAACATCTGCTCGGTGTGGATGCCGGTCTTCACAGCCGAGAGGCGCTTCGCCCCGAGCTGCACGTCGGTGTGCAATTCGCGGACGGAGCCCGAGTTCACGCCGATCGTGGGAACGCCGAGCTTCTTCGCTTTGTCGCCGGTCACGACCCATTCGAGCGTGGTGTTGCAGCCGGTGTCCAGGCGCAGCCATTCGGGGGCGTTTCCATCGACGGAGATGCGCGCGCAAAGGGCGTCGTTGCGTGTCGTGAGCGGCAGGATTTCGCAGCCGGCCTCGTTCACTTCTCCCCGCTGCAAAAGTCGGATCGCCTGGGAGGCAAAGTCGATCTGCACGATGCGGCCACGGAAGAAATCGGCTCCGAGAAGACCGTCGATGCGCTGGTGGCAGGCTCGACTCGGTCCGCTCAAATCGACGGCAAGCAGCGAGGATGGGATGGCTACGCCCGCAGCGCGCGCGGCGAAGCCTTCCACGCGATAAGCGACGCTGCGGGAGTGGACTCCCTGGATGTTCTGGCGTGCGCCGAATTTCACGCCGAGCCGTCGGGCGGTGGCCAGGTCGAGCACGCTCGCGCCAGCACCCGAATCGAGGAGAAAGTTGAGCGGCTCGCTCGTTCCAGCGACAGCAACTTTGAGCCAGACCATTCCGTCCCTGAACTGAAACGGAATCGGCGTCGCGGCGATGAGACGGCTGGCGCAAACGAGCAGCGCAAGGATGAGGATGGAGACGAGGCGGCGGGGATGCACGCCGACGCCGTAAGCAGGAGTCGTGCGTGCAGTCCCGAAGGAGTCATTTTACTCTGGAGAATTCCTTTTTAACGTTCGGAGAGTCGGCGCACGCTTCGACGAACAGCACGTCTTGCTGGCGGCTTTTGCACACTTCGGCAAAAACGAAACCTCCCAGCCCCTTATGGCGGCTGGGAGATTCACGTGCTGGCTGTGAGCTGGCGTCATTTGCGGTCGCGCACGAAGAGGCCGAAGCGTTGACCGTTGGCGTTCCATCGCCACTCGAAGTGCGTCTTCGCGGGCTCATCCTGCGCCGCACTCCGCTGATTGACACCTTGGCGGTCGGCATAGACGGCGATGGTGGTGGTCTTTTTCGCGGGCACGTAGGTGAACGACTGCACCTTCGCGTTGAAGTGGCGCTGGAGCCGCGGTGTCGAATCCGCTGCGCGTTGCCGCGCGAGCCGGTTTTGCAGTTGTTGATCGTCCGCGAACGCGACGCTGGTTCCGATAGCCGCAAAAGTCGCGGCGACGAGGGAGAGTTTGGTGATGAGTTTCATAGAGGTGTATTGATGTTTGTCTTGCTCCCGAGGAATTCGGTCGCTGATGGTTAAACGTCGGCCACCCCACCAAACCCTTACGATTTTTTTTGCGCTGGCGGTGGGTTTCGGACTTCGAGGAGAAAATTCAAGGGTTTGGCGGCTGGCCGGTGTAAAACTCAACCATGAACACTCCCGATCGCGACGACCTCTCCGCCAAGCTGCGGGCGTGGACGGTCGAGCCGCAAGTGCCCGGCTCGTTTCAGCGTGAGGTGTGGCAGCGCATCGCCGTGCGGCAGACGGTGCGGCAGGAAGCATTCTGGCCGCAGCTTGTCGCCTGGGTCTCGGCATTGCTCGCCCGGCCGCAATACGCGGTGGCGCTGGTGATCGTTAGTTTGTCGGTCAGCGTCGGCGTCGCGCACGTCCAGGCGCAGAGCGCCAATGCGACGCTCGGAAAGATGCTGGAGGCGCGCTACGCGACCTCGATCGATCCGCTCGCGATGTCACGGTAGAGTGCGATTTCAGCGTGAAACGAAACCTGTTCATTCTCCTGCTGGCCGCCACGACCGCATTCGCTGGCTACGGGATCTACTACCGCTGCGCGACGTCTCCCGCGCGGACGCTGGTCACCCAGCGCGGCGGCGAAATGGAGTGGCTGCGCAACGAGTATCATCTCAGTGAGGCGCAATTCTCGCGCGTCCAGCAGATTCACCGGGAATACGCGCCGCGATGCGACCTCATGTGCGGGAAGATCGGCAAAGCGAATGCGCGTCTCGACCAACTTATCCTCGCCAACACGACCTACACCCCGGAGGTGGCGGCTGCCATGAAGGAATGCCTCGCGGTCCAGGGCGAGTGCCGGGAGGCGTTGCTCGCTCACGTCTATGCAGTGAGCGCGGAAATGTCGCCCGCGGACGGTGCGCGTTACATCGCGATGATGAAGTCGCGCATCGTCGAGCCGGGAGTGGGTTCCACGGCGGTCATTTCACAGTCGGCAAAATGAAACCGAGCTGCCACCTTCCCGCCCGCATCCACTTCATGTTCGCAAATACTTCGCTCATCCTGACGCTTGTCTTGAGCTTGCTGTTCGTTCCGCAGGCGCAGCCGATGGCGTTGCCCGTCGAGATGAAGGCAGGCGGTATGTGCGCGGGAATGCTTTGCGTGCGCGGCTGCTGTGCGAACTCTGCTTGCTGCACGCTATCGGAGCAGAAGCAGGCACCGCTCACTCCGCTTCCCCCGTCGCAGCAGCACTTCCACGTTCAGCTCGCGACGATTGGCCTGCGCGCTTACACCATTCTCTTCACACCGCCAGCGCGTGTGCGTCCGCTCGTCATTCTCGACGAAGCCAGCATCGCTTACACCCTCTCTCCGCTGGCCGTGAGCTGCATTCAGTTGATCTGAGCCACGGGCTTTCACAGGCGAAGTGTGCCTTGCGCACACGCTCACCCGCAAAGTCCACCGCTCAGATTCATGAAACTCACACCTTTTCTCGTTTGCACATTTTCCATCCTCCTCGTCGCTCGCGCTGAGCCGCCGCCAAAACGCGGCGGCTCGGACTCACCAGCCACCGCGCCACGACTCAGCGTTCTTTCGCTGAAGGAAGTCACCCGCGCCGCGCTCGGCGAGAATCCATCCATCAAGGCCGTGCGCGCCAAGTGGGAGATGATGAAGGCGCGCATCCCGCAGGCGGCAGCTTGGGAAGACCCCTTGGTTGGCGTCGATTTCGAGCGC
>JBGSYE010000620.1:0-7837 GCA_041751075.1 Chthoniobacteraceae bacterium | reverse complement strand
GGCCAGCGTGCGATGATGCGCGGGGAGGCGGCAGCCGTTGCCCCACAGGCCGTGTTCGGTGGGATATTTCCCGGTCATGATGCTGCCGCGCGATGGCCCGCAGACGGGATTGGCGACGAAGTGGTTGCGGAAATTTAGGCCGGTGGCGGCGAGTCGGTCGAGGTGAGGGGTTTTGGCTTCGGGCAGCCCGTTGCACCGCAACGTGCGAAAGTGCTGCTGATCGGTGAGGATGAAGAGGACGTTGCGCGGCGCGGACATGCCGGGCACTGTGGGTCGGAACCGGCGCGGGAGTCAGCCGGAAAAATGGGCCGGCGGCGATTGTGATGCCGCTTCAAATCCCACGAAACGGATAACCGAAATGCCGCTAAAATTTCTGTGGGACGACCACAAAGCCGAGACAAACCTGGCCAAGCATGGAGTCAGCTTTGCGGAGGCGACGACGGTTTTTGCCGATCCGAGGTCGCTCACAGTTCCCGATGCCGCCCATTCGCAGCGCGAAGACCGCTTCATCATTCTGGGCGCATCGCGTACTGGCAAAATGCTGGTTGTCGTCCATACCGAGCGCGGTGATGGTGTCCGCATTATCAGCGCGCGACCGGCGAGCCGGGGCGAACGCAAGGCCTATGAAGAACTCATCCAGCACCACCACTGAGGACATGCGGGCAGAGTATGATTTCACCGACGGCGTGGTCGGCAAGTATGCCGACCGGTATGAGGAAGGGACCAATGTGGTCGTGCTGGAGCCTGATGTGGCCAGGGCTTTTCCCACGGCCGCGTCCGTGAACAGTTCGCTCCGTGCCCTCGCCAGGAGCATGAGGGAGGGGGAAAAGGCTGGCACCGCAAGTTCGGCGTAGTTTTCGCGGATGGGTCGGCGCACGCCCACCCCCGCCTTTGACAAAACCCCTCCGCGTTTCGATAATCCCGCCGACATGAATTTAGACCTCGAAATGCTGCTCAAGGGTTGGGAGCACGAGCCTGGGCAGATCAAGGTGCGCAAAGTGGCGGGCCTCGATGGGCGCGAAAAGCTCCAGCTCCGCATCGACCTCGGCCTCATCCAGATGAACGTGACCGGCCGCCCGGATGGCCAGGAGCCCTACGGCTGCGAGTCGCTCCTCGCGTATCACCAGGAGCGCGCGCGCGACGCCGAAAGCTCGGGGGACGAGTTCACCCTCACCGGCGAGGAATGCGGCGAACTTCAGCAGGAGGGCATCCAATACTACCACCGCTACATCAGCCTCTTTCAGCTCAATGATTTCGAGGGCGTCATCCGCGACACGGCGCGCAATCTCGAGCTCTTCGATTTCATCGGCGAATATGCCGAGAATGACGAAGTCGCCGACTCCCTCGAACAATTCCGCCCCTACGTCCTCATGATGCACAGCCGCGCCCGCGCCGCCCGCGCCCTCGACCAGGACGATTTCGTCCGCGCCATCGCCGAGATCGAGAAAGGCCGCAAGCGGATCGTCGAGTTTTACCGCGACTCGGAAAATCCCGACGCCGCCGATCACAGCCCCGAGGTCGAATTCCTCGACGAATGGCTCAAGGAAGTCCGCGCCAAGCGCCCGCTCACCCGGCTCGAAGTCATGCGCCAGGAGATGGATCACGCCATCGCCTCCGAGGCCTACGAGCGCGCCGCCGAGCTGCGCGACGCCATCCGGGCCTACGAGGAAAAACCCGTCGAGTGAGCTGCCCACCCTAGTCGGCGGCGAGTCCCCTCTGTAAGTTCACTCGCTCCCACCACGAAACTTTGCACGTATGCAAGGACTGACCCCCAGCCCCAGCCTCTGAGCCTCTGTGCAATCCACCGCTGGTTGTTCACGGGAATCGGTAGCTAGCTTCCGCCTGATCAAGATGCTTTTGCACATATGCAATGCCTGACCCCTTTCGCCCCTTTGCGGCGCTCGCGCGGAAAGGCGGGATGCGGGAGCGGCGTGTCCGTCTCGGCCGCGAGCACCAGTCGGTGGCTGCATCGCGGCGGACGCTACCGGGCGGTGCCGGGCGGTCAAGCTCCCGACTGCGCGCGACGCCCCGCGCGCCGCGCTGGATGCGCTCCGTGGCGGATTGCAGATTCTGGTTCTCCGCGATCATTCTCCTGCTAGCGTCCACCCGCTTCCCATCACCTCACCGCCATGAAATCGATCCTGCCCGCCGTCCTGATTTCCCTCGCCATACTCGCCGCCGCGCATGCCGCTGATACGACGCGCTCCGTCCAGGAAGAACTGCGGCGGCGGAATGTGTACTTCGGCGACATCAACGGCCGGGAGACGCCCGAGCTGTCAGCCGCCGTGACGCGCTATCAGAAGCGCAAAGGGTTCGGCCCCACGGGCGAGCTCGACCGCGATACGCTGCGCTCGCTCGGCCTGCTCCCGCGCCAGCCGGGCGAGCAGCCACCGACCGCGTTGCAATTCCCGGATGAGCCAGTGCTCCGGAGCGACACCGCGGTGAATGTCGCGGAGGAAGCGCGCGAGATTGCAGCCGAGACGGGCGTCGCGCCCGAGAGCCTCGCACCAGAGGAGATCGAGGAGGAGCGAAAGAGCGCGACTGGATCAAATCGCTCGCGCACCACGAGCCGCGACCGCGACCGGCAATCGCGCCCGTCCGCAGGCAGTGAACGGCCTATGGCCCCCGCCGCCCAGCGGGTGATGCCGCGCGAGATGGCCGGATTCGTGGGCCGCTATCTGGATGCGACTTCGCGCAACGATATCCGCCGCGAACTCGCCTTCTACGGCGACCGCGTGGACTACTACAACGCTGGCAATATCGATCGGCGCATCATCGAGCGCCGCATCCGCGATTACTACCTGAAGTGGCCGAAGCGGAAACATCGCGTCGTCAACGTCATCTCCTATCGGCGCGATCTTCAGCGTGGTGAGATTCACCTCGTCTTCCGCGTGCGCTCGTCGTTGAAAAACAAGCTCCACCGCGTCGAGGCCGAGACGGAGAATCATGTGGTGATCAACGCCGCGACCGAAGATCCCAGGATCATCTCGATCTCGGAAAGGCGCGTCCGCAGCTAGCAGACTTTTGGCACCCGGAGCGGCATGAAGGTTCAGACCAAGCTGCTGCTGTTGCTGCTGCTCATCGGCGGTCTGTTCCTGGGTGGGCTCTCGGCGCTGACCCTGCGCGAGGAGGCGAAATTCCGCTCGATCGCCGAGCGGCGCGCGAAGCAGCGGGACCTTCTTTTCGACCGCTTCCTCGAGGAACGCGGCGATCAGCTCGAGGTGTTCGTCGAGGACTTTTCGCTCTGGGATGATCTCGTCCGCGCGCTGGCCGGGGACGATCGCGGATGGGCGGAGGAGAACATCAACTTCCAGACGCTGACGACCTATCGGGCGAACGCGGCATGGATCTGCCGGCCGGACGGCGCGGTTTTCCACTCGGTAAACAACCGGTACTCCGAGGCCCTGCTCGCGCTGCCGCTCAGCACCGCGCAACTCGAGCAGGTGTTTGCCGGGAAAAAAGAGTGCCATTTTTTCATTCAGGTCCCGCAG
This sequence comes from Chthoniobacteraceae bacterium, assembly GCA_041751075.1. Lineage (GTDB taxonomy): Bacteria > Verrucomicrobiota > Verrucomicrobiia > Chthoniobacterales > Chthoniobacteraceae > JANNXQ01. The sequence goes on along the minus strand of JBGSYE010000620.1, from coordinate 4,346 downwards.
GGCTGGATGGAGGTCCGCGGGGCGACAGTGCATCAGTCGGTGGACCGTTTTCGCGAGACGCCACCGCGCGGCTATTTTTTTGCCGGGCACATCTGGATCGACGAGAACATCCGCCGCATGTCGCGGTTTACGGACTACTCCGTGCGCATCGAGTCGGCGGGGAAGGCGCTGCCGACGGGGCGCGGCGGCGAGGAGCTGGGGGAAATCCGTTTTCGCCGCACGGTGCCAGGCTGGGATGGGAAGCCGGTCGCGCGGATCATGGTCGAAAACGACTCGCCGCTCATCCGCGAGCTCAACCGCGCCAGTCGGCGGCTTTTCCTCTACCTGCATCTCTGCGCGGGGGTGGTGTTCCTCGTGCTCGCCGTGTCGTTGATCTACTGGGTGCGGAGGCCGCTGCGGATCATCTCGGAAAATCTGCGCGCCGAGACGCCGGAGAATCTCGAGCCGCTGCGGCGCAAGCACGACGAGTTTGGTGACCTGGCCCAGTTGATCCTCCATACGCGTGAGACCGAGCATGCGCTGGAGCGCTCGGAGGAGAACCTGCGCCACTCGCAGAAGCTCGAGGCCGTGGGGCGGCTCGCCGGCGGCGTCGCGCACGATTTCAACAACCTGCTCACCGCCATCATCGGCTACTCTGAAATGCTGGCGACCCGCCTAGACGGGCAGCCGGAGGAGCAGCGGCAGGCGGAGCTCGTGGCGCAGGCGGGGCACCAGGCTGCGGGCCTTACGCGGCAGCTCCTCGCTTTCAGCCGCAAGCAGATCCTCCAGCCGCGCGTCATCGACCTGAACCAACTCGTCGCCAACGGGCGCACCCTGCTCCAGCGCGTGATCGGCGAGCACATCACGATCGAAGTCCGCACCGGGGCCGACGATCCTCGTGTCCTCGCCGATCCGGGCCAGCTCGAGCAAGTGATCATGAATCTCGGCGTCAATGCCCGGGACGCCATGCCCGGCGGAGGCACCTTGTCGATCAGCACGGAAAATCTGACGCTCGACGCACGCGAGGCGCTGGAGCGCGATGTCGAACTCGTCCCCGGCGACTACGTCGTCCTCTCTGTGGCCGATAAAGGATCCGGCATGGATGCCGAGACCCGCCACCGGATATTCGAGCCATTTTTCACCACGAAAGGTCCGGGCCGCGGCACCGGTCTCGGCCTCGCGACCGTCTATGGGATCGTGAAGCAAAGCCACGGCGGGATCGCGGTGGAAAGCACCCCAGGGGAGGGGAGCCGGTTCTGCGTGTACCTCCCGCGTGCTGACGCTCCGATCGCTCCGGAAGGTGCCGCGCCGACACCGGCCCCGAGCGCCCGCCAGGCCGAGACGATCCTCGTCTGCGAGGATGAAGAGGTCGTGCGCGAGCTGATTTGCGCCGTCCTCAGCACGGCCGGCTATACCGTCCTCTGCGCCGGGCATCCGACGAGTGCATTGCAGATCGCCGCTGCGCACGAGGGCGGTATCGACCTGCTGTTGAGCGATGTCGTCATGCCGGGGATGCATGGGCCGGAGCTGGCCCGCGAGCTGACGGTGAGCCGGCCGGGATTGCGCGTCCTCTACGTCTCCGGCTACTCGGAGAACGACATCAGCGAGCAGGGCGTGGTGCACGCCGAGCTGGAGCTGATGCAAAAGCCGTTCAGCCAGGATGGGCTGCTGCGGCGCATCCGGGCGGTGCTCGATGCCGCACCGCGCGTGGAGCCTGCGCCTCGAACCAGCAATTGAGGTGCGCCCGACCGTTTGCGGCCGTGGCGAGTTCGAGCGTTCGAGCGCGTCTTCGGGCATAGTCGGCCAGAGAGCCGGACCGCGTGCTCTTTGCCTGGTAGCGCGGCTCGGCGATCCCGGCATCGAGTGCGCGGCCCAGCCCCGGCCACCGATCGGGCTGGCGCAGCACCATCACCCAAGCGGGGCACATCAGATGGTAAACTGCATCCGCATATTTGCAGCGCACTTGCCGGGGCATGGCCGTGACATTCTCCCACCCCCGTCAAGCACCATTTTGCACACATGCGCGGACTGACCCGAATGACCCGAATGGCACTAAGATAAGGTAATTTTGGATAGCGCCTACTCTGTGGAAACGCTGATTTTGCCAGCTTCGCAGACTGGAATCCAAGATCGGGATTCTCATTGATCACTCAGAGGAAGTGGCGGATTGCCTGACACCGGTGAACCCCACGCAGACAGCCTCGCCGAGCCGCTTCTACAGAGGGCGTTCGGCGCGAGATGGACGCCCTGTTTGCTGTCCGGCCAGGCAAGGTGCGACGCGGGCTCACGGCGGGCACCGGCGCGCAGAATTGACTTTTGACCTCCGTGCCGACATGGTGAACCACTCCGATGCTTCCGCTGTCTCAGCTCTTTCTTGGTCGAAGTTCGCGCTCCTCGTGGAGGGTCGAGGCGCGCTTGTTCCCTGCCTGCGATCCGCTGGACGCAGCCTCGCCCGGCCGACGTTGATGACCACCTGGATCCGCGCCGCCGTCTTCGCACTGCCCGCCCTGTGCCTCGCGCTGCTCGCCGGGTGCAGCAACGACCCCAACCCGCCCCCGCTCCACGAGGTCGGCCCGGATGGCCAGCCGTGGATCGTCCAGCACAACGCCTTCCCCGACGACCCGCGCTCACTCGACCCACAGGTCAGCTACGACACGGTCGGGAATGCGGTCATCTCCCAGATTTACGAGAGCCTGCTCCAATACGACCCTTTCAAAACCGACCCGTATGAGCTCGCCCCCTGCCTGGCCGACGGCATGCCCGAGCGCACGGTCGATCCGGACGGCAGCGAGAGCTACCTCTTCAGGATCAAGCCGGGGACAGTCTTTCAGGACGATCCGTGCTTCGTCGCGACCGGCGGGCGCGGGCGCGAGGTCGTCGCGGAGGATTTCGCCTATACCTTCAAACGCATCGCCGATCCGCAGGTCGAGTGCCCCGTCCTCTCGACGCTCCAGGTCTATGTCGCCGGGCTGAAGGGCGCCTACACCGCCGCCCGCGAGTCGGGGAAGTTTGACTACGACGCGAAGATGGAGGCGATCGACATCATCGACGACCACACCTTTCGCCTGAACCTGAACGTCGCCTACCCGCAGATTCTTTACTGGCTGGCGATGCCCTTCACCGCGCCGGTCCCGCGCGAGGCGGTCGAGTATTACGACGGCAAGACGCGCGAGCAGTTTCGCTTTCATCCCGTCGGCGCGGGGCCGTTCCGCATGGCCGAGTGGAAAAGGGGCCGCCTCATCCGGCTCGCGCGCCACGAGGGCTATCGCGCGACCACCTTTCCCGCGGACACCCAATCGCCCGCGGATGCCGCGCGCTTCGCCTCGCTCGTGGGCCGGCCCTTGCCGCTCATCGACGAGGTGCAGATGTCGATCATGCGCGAGAGCATCCCGCGCTGGCTCCTTTTCCGGCAGGGCTATCTCGACGGCACCGGCGTGAACAAGGACGTCTTCAACGCCGTGCTCAACGTCTCCCAGGAGCTCACGCCCGAGTACGTCGAGCGCGGTATCAAACTCCACAAGACCGCCGACCCGAGCACGTTCTACCTGCTGCTGAACATGGCCGACCCCGTCCTCGGCGAGAACAAGCCGCTCCGGCAGGCCATTTCCAGCGCCTATAATCAGGATCTCGCCAACGCCATCTTCCGCAACGGCATCGACCTCAACTCCCAGCAGCTCCTCCCGCCGGGGCTCTTCGGCTACCAGCCCGGCTACAGGCATCCCTACAAACAGCACGACCTCGTGCTCGCGCGACGGCTCATGGAGGAGGCCGGCTACCCGAATGGCCGCGACGCGAAGACCGGGAAGCAGCTCGTCCTCACGCTCGACGTGACCGCGGACGACGCCGAGAGCCGGCAGCTCGCGGAGTTTCACAAAAACCAAATCGAGCAGCTCGGCATTCGCGTGCAGGTCGTCGAAAATCTCTGGTCGCGGCAGCAGGAGAAAGTCGATCAGGGCAACTTCCAGATCGTCGCCTATGGCTGGAGCGCCGATTATCCCGACCCGGAGAATTTCTTCTTCCTCTTTTACGGCCCTTACATTCCGCCGCAGGGGAGCAATCATTCGCGCTTCAATCACGAGGAGTTCAACCGCCTGTTCGAGCGGATGAGCACGATGGACAACACGCCGCTGCGCCTGCAAATGATCCACCGCCTCAACGAAATTTTCACCGAGGAATGCCCGGCCGTGCTGCTTTCCCATCCCACCGCCTTCACCCTGCGCCCGCCCTGGGCGCCGCGCGTCACCGACAATCCGCTCCTCAGCGGCGGCGCGAAATACGCCGTGATCGACCCGATCCTGCGGCGGCAAAAGCAGCGCGAGTGGAATCATTTCGCCGTCTGGCCGCTCTGGACGCTGGCCGGGCTCGGC
>JBGSYE010000619.1:0-24143 GCA_041751075.1 Chthoniobacteraceae bacterium | reverse complement strand
AGCACGTTCGATGGTGGGTCTATCGAGGATGACCGGCATGCCTTACACCTCCACCCAGCTCTTCAGCTCCGCCGAGCGCACTGCCGCATCCATCACCGCCTGCGTCCGCGCGCCATCGTGGAAGCTCGGCACGCACGGCCGCTCACTGCGGATCGCGTCGATGAACTCAAAGGCCTGATCGTAGCGGAAGGTCACCAGCGGATCGCCCGCGCCCGGATCGCGCGGCGAGCCCGGCCACGTCCAGAATTCCCGCGGTACCGCCAGCGGCGCCAGCCCCGGCCCACCCGCCTTGCCGTGCAGCAGCTCGTTCCATTTTCCCGTCGTGAATTCAAACGTGCCCTCGCTCCCATTCAGTTCCACGTAGTCGAGCGAACGCCACGACTCATTGCGCCCGCTCGCCAGCTTCGAGCTCTCCAGCACCCCCGTCGCGCCGCCTTCAAACTCCGCCAGCATCGCCACCCAATCCTCCAGATCGCTCGGGTGTCCGCCGCGATCGTCCACCAGCCGCTTCGTATTCGCCACCAGCCGCCGCACCGGCCCCACGAGATGCTGCGCAAAGTCGATGCGATGCGAGAGCATGTCGCCGAGCTCGCCCGTGCCCGCGAGCGCCTGCACCTGCCGCCAGCCGAGATGGCGCGTGCCCCAATCCTGCAGCCGGCACGAGCGATAGTGATACGGCTGCCCGAGATCGCCCTGCGCGATGAGATGCCCGAGGTAGCGCATCGCCGGCACGAAGCGATACGTGAAGGCCGCCATGTGCCGCACCCCGGCCGCATCCGCCGCGTCGGCCATCGCCTTCGCCTCCGCATGATTCATCGCGATCGGCTTTTCACACAGCACATGCTTGCCCGCCGCGATCGCCGCCAGCGCGATCGGCCCGTGGAAAATATTCGGCGTCGCGATGATCACCGCCTGCACGTCGTCGCGCCGCACGATCTCCTCGTAGCTCGTGGAGGTGACCGCGATGCCCGTCTCCCGGCTCGCCCGCTCCAGCGTCGCAGGGTTGTTGTCGCACAGCGCTAGCACTTTCGTCTCCGTGCAGAGCGCGAGTCCGGGGAGATGATTTTGCAGCGAGATTCCGCCGCAACCGACGATGGCAATGCCGAGAGTACACATGTGGTGAAAGGGGCGGGCATTCTGCCGCGTTCGGACACTTGGGCAAGCTGTTCGATTCCGGGAGAAACCTTCACCGAAGAGACACCGAAGTGGAATGGAACCCGCCAGGCAATGCTCCTACTCCGAACCACTGGGAGCAAAAGCGGCGACTCCTTCTGCATTGCCACGCGGTGTGGCGACACCTAGCACAGTCCTGTCGCCCCCCAAGCATACGCCATGAACGCGCTCGCGCGGCCGCATCCTGCGACCATCAAGAAAATCTTTCATCCCTCGGACCTCACCGAGGCCAGCGAAGCCGCCTTCCGACATGCGCTGAAGGTCGCGCAGGTCGCACAGGCCGATCTCACGTTGCTGCACGTCGCGCAGAACGACGGCGCCCACTGGTCGGAATTTCCCGGCGTGCGGCAATGCCTCGAGCGCTGGCGGCTCATTCCGCACGGCAGCGGTCGCGACGCCATCAAGAACCTCGGGCTCACGGTGCAGAAAATCCTCGTCCACAGCGACGACATCCTGCGCGCCTGCCTGCACTACCTCGACCGCCATCCCTCCGAACTCATCGTGCTCGCCACGCAGCAGCGGGAAAGTCGAGCGCCCTGGCCACAGCTCGGCGACCTGGATGCGAACCATCGCAACGGCGGGCAGATGACTCTCTTCCTGCCGGAGGCTGCCGGAGGCTTCGTCTATGCGAGCGACGGCGCCGTGCATTTGCGGCGCATCCTGGTGGCGATCAGCGCGCAGCCCGATCCGCAACTCGCCGTGGACGCCGCCGCCCGCCTCGCGCACACCCTCGGGATCGCCGTCATCGAGTTCACCCTCGTGCATGTGGGCGAAGATGCCTCCATGCCGCAGGTCCGCACGCCGACGATCCCCGGATGGTCCTGGCGCTACGAGATACGCCAGGGCGACATCGCCGGTGAGATCCTCGCCGCGATCGCCGAGCGCTACGCGGACCTCGTGGTGATGGCCACCGACGGCCTGCACGGCTTCCTCGATGCGCTGCGCGGCCATGTCACCGAACGCATTCTGCACGAGAGTCGTTGCCCCGTGCTCACCGTCCCCGCAAGCTCTGCGCCATGAAATTCGGCATCTGCAACGAAATCTTCCAAGACTGGCAGCTCGACGACACCTTCCGCTACGCGAAAAAGGTGGGCTACGACGCGGTCGAGATCGCACCCTTTACCATCACGAAGTATGTGACCGATCTCACCACCGCCGACCGCGCGCGGATCAAGGACGCTGCCGCGCAGGCCGGCATCGCGATCTCCGGCCTGCACTGGGTGCTCGTGCAGGCGGAAGGCATGTATCTTACTTCACCCGACGCCACCGCGCGCACCCGCACGGCGCGCTACTTCGTCGATCTCGTGGACTGCTGCGCCGATCTCGGCGGCACGCGCATCATCGTCGGCTCGCCCAAGCAGCGAAGCGTCGGCGACGGCGTGACCTGCGAGCAGGCGTGGGAGTGGGCGACCGACGTCTTCCGCGACTCGGTGCGCCGCGCCGAGGAGCGCGGCGTGGTCATCTGCTTCGAGCCACTCGCGCCGGCGGAGACGAATTTCGTGAACACCGCCGCCGAGGGCATCCGCTTCGCCGGGCAGTTCGCGAGTCCCGCGATGTCGATCATCCTCGATGTGAAAGCCATGTGCTCCGAGGCCAAGCCGATCCCGCAAATCATCCGCGAGAGCGCGGGGAAGTTCGCCTATTTCCACGCCAACGACGCGAACCTCAAAGGCCCCGGCTTCGGTGACGTGGATTTCCGCCCGATCGCCGCCGCCCTGCACGATGCGGGTTACGACGGCATGGTGTCGGTCGAGGTCTTCAAATTCGAGGAAGGCCCGGAAATCATCGCGACGAAGAGCATCGAGTATTTGAAGCGCGTCTTCGCGGTGTAGCTCACGCGGATGGCTGGCACAACGCCCACTGCGCACGCAGGCCGAGGCGCTCGACGTGCGCTTCGATGAATGCGCGATCGACATCGATCAGTTGCAGAATCGCCCGGATATCCCGGACATGTTTCTGGCTCTCCCCTTCGCGGAAGAACTCGAGCTTTTTGAGGATGACAGCTTCTGGAGGCGCGACCCAGCACTGCTGATCCCCCAATTGCACGCGGCGGCGATTCTTCAGCGCCCATAGCTGCAGTTCATCCGCCCGACCGACGAGATAGCAGTCCGCGCGATCCATGGACGGAAGGTACATCAGGTTGAAATGGCCACGCTCGGCACGGGCGATTTCCTCCAGCAAAGGCCCACGGGGCGGGCGATAGAACTCCGCTTCTGGAAACGCTTTCTCGAACTTCGCCACCGCTCCGACTCCGAGCGCAAGCACCAGGTCGATATCGTCAGTGGTGCGCGCTGCACCAAACGCCAGGGTGGCGAACGCGCCGACGATCATGTAAGCGATGCCCGCTTCCTCCAGTCGGTCGGTGAAGACCCATGGCAATTCAGTGCCGGCCATGGCGCATCAGCCTCCGAGCCTCCTCGAGAACCCGCTCCTCACTCCATTCAGGGTGGCGCGAACTGACTCCCGCACCGACGAACTTCCGAGCCGCTTCCAAAAACCGAAGCCCGCGGCCGAGACGCTCACCTAGCGACATCCGCCGGATGTGGGCGATTTGCAGCGGGTGGAGTTCGTCGCTCATAGCTTGCCGAGGAAACTAGCAAAGAACTCCACGCCGCGCTGCAAATCTTCCACCGCGAGATACTCATCGACGGTGTGCGCCTGGGCGATGGAGCCGGGACCGAGGGCGACGGCAGGCATTCCCTTTTCCGCAAAGAAACACGCGTCGCAAAGCCACGGAGCCCCGATCGGCTTTGCGCCACACTCGCCGAGCGTCGCGATGAGCGGATGCGTGGGATCGGTGTGAAGCGGCGGAGCGGCGTCCGCGGAGACTTCCACGTCGGGGCAGACTTCGCGCAGGCGGCGGCGAAATCCGCTGACGAGACCGGGTTGAAAGTGCGAGGGTACAAAACGCATATCGACCGATGCTTCACACGAATCGGGAATGATGTTTGTCTTCGAGCCGCCATCGATCGTGCCGATGCTGAGCGTCGAGGCGCCGAGCACGGGATGGGTCTGCGCGGCAAAATCCGCGGCGAAATCCGTGCGGATGACTTCGAGCACGGCGAGCATTTTTACGATCGCGTTGTCGCCGAGATCCGGGCACGCGGCGTGGCCGGCTTTGCCATGCGTCTTCAGCGTGAGAAAGGCGGAGCCCTTGTGGGTGTGGACGACATCGAGTCCGGTCGGCTCACCCACGATCACGAAGTCGAAGCCTTCCTCGGCAGCGAGCGCGCGCGAGCCGTGTTGCGCGGCCTCTTCACTCATCAGCCCGGCAAACCAGATCTCGTGTCCCAGCGTCGCGAGCCGGTCGCGATGCTCGCGCAGCGCCCAGAGCATCGCGGCCATCGAGCCCTTGGTATCGCTCGCGCCGCGGCCCCAGATGCGCCCGTCGCGCACCTCCGCCGCGAAGGGGTCGATGGTCATCCCGGCCACGCTCACCGTGTCGGTGTGCGGGGCGAAAAGGACGCGCGGTTTTCCGGGACGATCCCCCGGCCAGTGGGCGACGACATTCGGGCGCTCGGGCAGCACCTCGCGCAGTTCGGCGTGCGCGCCGAGACTGCGGAGATAATCCGCCAGCCACTCCGCGATCCGCTTTTCACCGACGCCAGCGGTTCCTGGGTGGCCGTGCGGATTCACGCTCGGGATGCGGATAAGCGTCTGGAGCAGTTCGACGGCGCTTTGCGGCAGGGACATGCGGGAAGCCTAGCGCAGGGCGCAAGTCGGGGACAAAGCCAGCCCCTCACACTGTGAGGCCGGGCCTCACGCCTACGGAATGACACGCCATTCATTCCCACCCGCCTCAGCGAGCGGCGCGAAGCGCGCTTCTTCGGTGATGCGCCAGTCGGCGTTCGCGACGATCGCGCAATCGCGGAATTTGTTATCGTCGGGATCGGTCGTCACCACTTGAAAGTGAAACGTGGGCGCGACGGTGACGATGCTGTCGTGCCGCAGCGATACCGCGTGCATGAAGGCCAGCAGCGCCTCCCACCGGCTGCGCCCGCATTTGGCCGGGCTGGCGCCCAAGGAGAAGCGTCCGGCTGGGCGCGGCGGGACGCGGGCTTCCCCCTGGACCTATACTGCATCCGCGACCCGCTCCGTCCGCGTTGCCGGCGAGACCGCCAGGACGCAGAACATCGCCACCACGAGGATCGCTGCACTCGCAAAGAACGAGGTGCGCGCGTAGTCCTCCACGCGATCGAAGGGCACGAGCGCAAAGCCGATCATCGGCCCGAGGAACCGTCCGAGGCTGCCCGCGCTCTGCATCAGGCCGAGGAGACGACCCTGGCAGTGGGCGTCGGCACTGCGCGAGGCGAGGCCATTGAGCGTCGGCGTGACGAAGCTATTTCCCAGCGAGATCCCGAAGCACACCACCATGAGTGCGGCCAGCGTGTGGGTGAAGGGGAGCGCCGCCATGCTGGCTGCGAGCAGCGCGGCGCCGATCACCGCGAGCTGTTTCTCGATCGGGCGCTTCAGCAGCTGGCGCAGCAGCCCGCCTTGGAAGACCACGCCGAGCAAGCCGACATACGCGAGCAAATAGCCGACCTTGGCCGTGTCGTAGCCGAAGCGCTTTTCGCAGAAGAGCGCGAAGAGCGAAGTCATGATGGAAAAGCCTGTCACGGAGGCGAGCTGGCTCGCGAGGATGGCGGCGATCATCCCGCCGTGCCCTCCGCGGAAGACTTCACTCATCGTCGCTTTCTCCCGCGCCCGTGCGCGCACCTCCGGCGTCAGCGTCTCCGGCAGGCGCAGCGCGACCAGCACCGCATTCAGCGCGGCCAGCCCGGCAGCAAAGTAGAATGGCGCGGAGAGGGAAATCTTCGCGCTGAGCACGCCGCCGAGCGCCGGCCCGATGACGAAGCCGAGCCCGAATGCCGCGCCGACCAGCCCCATATTTTTCGAGCGATTCTCCTTCGTCGTCACATCCGCGATGCAGGCCATGGCCGTCGCGATGTTGCCCCCGCTCGCGCCGTCGATGATGCGCCCGAGCAGCAGCATCCACACGGTATTCGCCGCGCCGAGGATCACAAAGCCTATCGCCGTGCCGACGATGCTGATGACGAGCACCGGCTTGCGCCCCACGCGATCGCTCCACTTTCCAAAAAGCGGCGCGCACACGAGCTGGAGCAGCGAATAGATGCCGACGACCCACGCGAGCTGATGCGGCGTCGCGCGGATGACTCCGCCCTCCGCGTAGAGCGGCAGCACCGGGATGACGATGCCGAAGCCCACCATGTCGATGAAGAGGGTGAGAAAGATGAGCGCGAGCGGCGAACGCGGGCGGGTGGGAGCGGCGGCAGTTTCCAAAAGGGACGGCGATGAGAAGCGAACGTCCGCGTGGCGTCAAAGGAAAGACACCTGGGCGTGCATTCCCGGGCTGTTTGTAGCGGCGGTCTAGAACCCTCGCTCGCATCCGTGGGCGGAGGCGGCGCGGAACGTTGGCGCCCGGCTCCGCGCAGCCTCCGCCCGCGGAAGATGGCGACGGTCACAGACCGACGCTACAAGCTACGGTTCGATGTTGTCGCGGACGATGCTCTTCGTCGCCGCGCCTACATCGAACGCTTTCGCACCGACGGCACCGCGGCGCGGGTCGCTCGCGATGTTGCCACTCACATTCAGCCGCGAGCACGCGCCATCGGCGCGCACTGCTGGCGTCGAGAGGCCGGAGAAGTTATTGCCCGAGATCACAATGTCGGACGTGTCCTGGAGTCGGATGCCGGTGCCTTCATCGATCCCCATCGGGGTCTTCGCCTCCGCGGGTCGCTTGTCCTGGCCGCCGATGTACGTATTGCAGAAATTGTTTCCCGTGATCGTGATCCGCCCGCTGGCCGGCGCGACGAAAACGGAATCCTTGTGGACAATCGTGAAAGTATTCGCCGAGACCGCGCAGCCCCACGCATCGAGCAAATGCACGCCGCCGCCGAGATGATGCGCGACGACATTCGCGCTGATGGTGATGCCGTAGCAGTCGCGATCGAGGATGATCGCCGTGCCATTGCACTCCTCGATCATGTTGCCTGAGAGCACGGAGCCGTAGGTGTTCTCAATGACCACGCCGTGGCGCAAGTGGTCGTCGATGTTATTGCCGTTCATACAGAGGTTGAAGCTGTCGAGACAGCGCACCGCGTCCTGGTTTTCCTCGAAGTGATTCGCCGAGACGACGATGTCGTGGCACGCCGCGATATTCAGCCCGGCCTGTGCATTGTAAGTGAGGATCGAATTCACGATCCGCGGGTCTTCGTAGCAATCGACCAGGTTGATCCCGTGCCCGCCGTGGTGATCGACCGAGAGCCCTTGCACGAAGATCTCCTGAATGCCCTGCGCCAGCACGCCATCCCCACTCTTCGGATTCCCGCTGATGCGGAAATTCCCGAGCTGCACCCGCCAGTTCCGCGCCTTCTTATCCGTCTCGTAATCCGCAGGCCGGAGGATCAGCGCCGGCTTCCCGTCTTCGTTCCGATTGATGATGTGCGTCGAAGCTCCCGCCCCTTCGATCCGCGACTCCGCCCGCGTGAGCACGAGCGGCTCGCGGATTTCCACCTCCCCCGGCGGCAGCAGGACCACTCCCCCAGTGGCCGGCAGGGCATCGAACGCAGCTTGCAATGACGAGAACTTCGAAGCCTCGATGACCGCAGGATTTTCTGCAGCGCCGAGCGGAACAAACACCCAAAATGCCGCAAGAGCGAACAGTGAGGGGAACTTCATTTACGGAAGGAAACCGCCAAATATCCCAGCTATGCCAGGCACATTTCGAGCTTCGCGCGGATGTCGGCTTCCTTGAGTCCCTTGCCGATGAAGACGAGCTGGCTGGTGCGCTTCTCATCCTTTTCCCACAACCGGTCCCACATGATCGTGAAGCGATTATTCACGCCGTGGAAGATCGCGCGGCGCGGGTTGCCGGTGATGGCGAGGAAGCCTTTCGAGCGATAGACTTTCTCCTTCTCCGAGAGCTCCTGGATGAAGAACTCGAACTTTTCGATGGAGAAGGGGCGGTCGAACTCGAAGGAGAACGACTCGATATCGTGATGGTGCCGCTGGCGGAGTTCGTCGAGGAAGTCGGGGTCGATATCGAGCTTCCGGTCGAGTTGGAAGGCATTCATGTCGAGCAGCTCCTTGAGGCTGGCCTGCGACTGGTTCGTGCGGAAGATGGTGGCGTGCGGGTTGAGTTTGCGGATCACTTCCTCGGTGGTGTCGAGCTGCGCGGCATCGACGAGGTCGGTCTTGTTCAGCAGGAGAAAGTCGGCCATCGCGATCTGCTCGCGGGCGGTCTCGGTCTCCTGCATCTGCTTCGCGATCTGTTCGGCATCGACCACGGTGATGATCGAGTCGAGCCGCACGTATTGCTGGAGCTGCGGGATATTCAGGAAGGTCTGCGCGATCGGGCCGGGGTCGGCGATGCCGGTGGTCTCGATGAGCAGGTAGTCGAAGCCGCCGCGCTTGAGGAGATTTTGCACGCCCTTCACGAGGTCCTTGCGCACGGTGCAGCACATGCAGCCGTTGCTAAGTTCGAGCACGTCGTCGTCGGTCTTCTCGATCAGCGCGCCGTCGATGCCGATCCGGCCGACTTCATTGACGATGACGGCAAATTTGTAGCCGTGCTGCTGCTTGAGGATGTAATTGAGCAGGGTGGTCTTCCCGGCGCCGAGGAAGCCGGTGAGGATGGTGACGGGGACGGGGGCCATGTGCAGGTGGAGAGGAAGAGTGAAGGTGGAAAGTGGGCGGCCCCACTTCTCCGCGCGGCAAATCAGGGGCGGCGGGGGCGCAGCCTGGAACGCGATTTGGGGCCGCCGGGGACGATGCGCGTGATATTCGGCACGGCGACGATCTCCCGCGCGGTCTCGTTCGAGTAGATGTAGGCGGTCAGATTGTTTGGCGTGATGAGGAGGTAGTCCGGGTGGCGGACGAAGAGCTTCGCGCCATCATTGGTCACCACGGTGTAGGGCTCGAAGGGAACGGCGCGCTGCAGTTCGCGGATTTGTTCGGCGATCATGTCTCTCGGTATGCCGCACCCTGCCGGTGTTTGCAAGCGGCGCTCCGAAAAGCGATCAGGCGGCCCGGAATCGCCGGGCCGCCTGATCGAAAGTTCCGCGGATTCGCCGGTCCTACTCCTTCCGCTCTTTCTTGAGCAGCGGGAGGCCGGTCTTGGTGTTTTCGGAGACTTCGTAGCCCGCAGGGAGCGCATCGATGGCGCCCTGGCCGGCTTCTCCGGCGAAGTAATAGAGCGTGACGACCTGCCCGCCCTTGAGCTCCTGACGGCGCTCGTGGAGGAAGTAGGTCTTGCCCGATTTTTTGCTGATGACGCTGAATGCCATAAGGGTGGGAGCGGGGTGAGGGTTGGAGTTTTGCTGGGGCAGGCCCGCGTCACACTAGATGACGCCAGCCTTGGAAAGCGTGGCATAGGCCCCGTTTTTCGTCACGGTTTTAAGCGCCCGCGCAGTCAGCTTCACGGTCACGAAGCGCTTCAGCTCGCTGACCCAGATGCGCTTCTTCTTCAGGTTCGGCTCGAAGGTGCGCTTCACGCTCTTGGTCACATGCTGGCCGATGCCGCCCTTTTTCTTGGCCAGACCGCGCCGGTGGATTTTGTTGCCCTTGATGGGACGCGATTGGGTGATGCTACAGACTTTCATAGGAGTGCTGGAAAAGTGAGGGCGGGGACAGTGGCGGACCGCCCCGGGAGGGTCAAGGTGTATTATACCCAGCCGCGCTGCGTCACCGGAACGCCGCCAGGTCTGTATCGACCATGATCTGCACGAGTTCCTTGAACCGCGTCTTCGCCTCCCAGCCGAGCTTCGCTTTCGCCTTCGCGGCATCGCCGATCAGCAGGTCCACTTCGGCGGGCCGCTCGTAGCGGGGGTCGTGTTTGACATATTCCTGCCAGTCGAGCCCGGCGTGACTGAACGCCACTTCGACGAATTCGCGGACCGTGTGCGTTTCATTCGTCGCCAGCACGTAGTCGTCCCCTTCCGGCTGCTGCAGCATCCGCCACATGCCCTCGACGTATTCCGGCGCGTAACCCCAGTCGCGCTTGGCGTCCAGATTGCCGAGGTAAAGATCCTTCTGTTTGCCCTTCTTGATCGCCGCCACCGCGCGCGTGATTTTCCGCGTCACAAAGGTCTCCCCGCGCCGCGGGCTCTCGTGGTTGAAGAGGATGCCATTGCTCGCGTGCATCCCGTAGCTCTCGCGGTAGTTCACCGTCGCCCAGTAGCCATAGACCTTGGCCACCGCATACGGCGAGCGCGGCCAGAAAGGTGTGGTCTCCGTCTGCGGCACCGCCTGCACTTTGCCAAACATCTCGCTCGAGCTGGCCTGGTAAAAACGCGCCTGGCTCTTCGATTCTCGGATCGCCTCCAGGATGCGGATGGTGCCGAGCGCCGTCACGTCGCCGGTGTACTCCGGGATGTCGTAGCTCACCCGCACATGGCTCTGCGCCCCGAGATGATACACCTCGTCCGGTCCGATGCGGTCGATGAGCCGCGTGAGATTCAGCGCATCCGCCAGATCGCCGTAGTGGAGGAAAAGCTGCACCCCATGCACATGCGGATCGTCGTAGAGATGGTCGATGCGCGACGTATTGAAGGTGCTCGCCCGCCGGATGATGCCGTGGACTTCGTAGCCCTTGCCCAGCAAGAGATCGGCGAGGTAGGAGCCGTCCTGGCCGGTGATGCCGGTGATGAGCGCTTTCTTCATGGGCGGTGGGGAATGGACGAGAGGACTGATGGACTGGTGAACGGCAGCACGGGTGTGCGAGCCGGGAGTGTTTAGCGGGCGCGAGGCCGATTAGTCCAACAATCCGTCGATAGCCGGGAGATTCGCGAGGCGCACTTTGCGCCCGGGTGTCCGAATCCGAAGCAGATTGATTCCATTCCTGAGAGCTTTCTGTTTTCGTGCAGCAGTGAGTTTTCCCACGACAAACTGGACGGCTGCCTCGCGGCCGGTGGGCCGGCAAAGAACACCGTGCAACCGCGCACGCTCTCATGCCTCAAGACCCGTCAGTATCGGATGAACACTTGGTAAAGGGCGGCGGGCGCTTTCACACCACCCGTTGGAGCCTCGTGGCGCTCGCGGGCAGTGACCATTCGCAGGAGGCGAAGGCCGCACTCAACGAACTCTGCTGCGCTTATTGGATGCCCATTTACGCCGAGATCCGCCGGCGGGGCCATTCGCCCGCGGATGCCCAGGATCTCACGCAGGAGTTCTTCGCCCGGCTGCTGCGGCGCCAGGCATTCGGGCGCGCGGATCGCGAGAAGGGCCGCTTCCGTTCCTACCTGCTCGCGGCGCTGGATTTTTTCCTCGCTGATGACTGGCGGGAAAAAATGGCCGAAAAACGTGGCGGTGGCGCACCGGTCTTCTCGCTCGATGCGGAGGAAGGGGAAAGCTGGTACCGCGAGCAGCCCGCGCCCGGTCCATCGCCCGCCGAGGCGTTCGATCGAGGCTGGGCCCTGATCCTCATGGATCGGGCGCTCATGGCGTTGCGCGCTGAATACCACGAGGGCGGGCGCGCGGAGGTGTTCACCGCCGTGCAGCCCTTCCTCGCCGCCGAGGCAGGCGCGGGCGGCTACGATGCCGTCTGTGAAACGCTCGGCATGACCGGGCAGGCCTTCACCGTCGCCGTGCATCGGCTGCGCAAGCGCTTCCGCCTCTGCGTGCATTAGCAAGTGGAGATGACCGTCGCCAATCCCGCCGAGACGGACGCGGAGATGCGACATCTCTTCGGCATCTAACCCCGCTTCACCCATGCCTGCCGCTCTTCGTGCTCGACCTGCGGCACGCCCTTGTCAGGGAGAATGCTCGGCGGCCTGTGCCCGACGTGCGTGCGGCGCGTAGCGCTGGCGGAGCCCTCGCTACCGGACGACACCACACATCCCACCGGCGGTTGGGAGCCGCCCTCGGTCGAGGAAGTGGCCGCGCTCCTGCCGGCGGGCGCGTACCTTGTCGAGAGCCTCATCGGCCGCGGCGGCATGGGCGCGGTGTACAAAGGCTGGCAGAAAAGTCTCGACCGCTGCGTCGCGATCAAGATTCTCCCGCCCGTCCTCGTCGGCGGCGACGTGGACTTCGCCGCGCGTTTCAAGCGCGAGGCCAGGGCCATGGCGCGGCTCAAGCATCCGGGCATCATCCCCGTCCACGACGCCGGCGAGAGTGCCGATGGGTTGCTCTACTTCGTCATGGATTTCGTCGAGGGCACCGACGTGCAAAAGATGATCGCCGCGCGGGGCCGGTTGCCGCCTGAGGAAGCGCTGACCATTGTCACCCGCGTTCTCGATGCCCTCGCCTATGCGCACCAGCACGGCATCATCCATCGCGACATCAAGCCCGCGAACATCATGGTCGATCCCGAGGGTCATGTCCTCGTCGCCGACTTTGGCCTCGCGCGTAGCACCGCGCCCGACACCGCGCTGCTCACCGGCCAGCTCCCACATGGCCGCTTCGATCCGCCGTCGTGCGTCGTTCCCGGCCTCGACCGCCGCCTCGATAGCATTGTGGACAAGCTTCTCCAGACCGACCGCGACAAGCGCTACTCCAGCGCCATCGAGGTGAAAACCTCTCTCGAGCCCATCCTCACGCGCACTCTCGCCCGGCGCCCGGCCGGTGCACCAAAGACAAAACGCAAGGCAATGCTCCTCACCGCCGCCTTGATCGTGCTCGCGATCCTCGTCGTGGCGATCATGCGTCATCCTGGAGGGCCACGCTCCGTCGTGGCCCACGCACCCGCGGGCGGAGGCGGTGGAAAAGCGGGCGCCGACAACCGGAGCGCAGCGGAGATGGCCGAAGGCAAAGCTTCGCCCTCCACTGCGACCAGGGACGCGCCCTTCATCAACACCCTCGGCATGAAATTTGTCCCCGTGCCGATCACCGGCGGACCGACTTCGGGTGAGCGGGTGCTCTTCAGCGTGTGGGAGACGCGGGTGCAGGACTACGAGATTTTCTCCCTGCAGACGACGCGCACATGGCCCGTGCCCGATTACTCGCAGAGCCCCGAGCATCTCGCGGCGATGGTGAGTTGGGAGGATGCACGGGAGTTTTGTGGGTGGCTCACCAAGCGGGAGCAAAGAATGGGCGTCCTCAGCGCAAAGGAACGCTATCGCCTGCCGACCGACCACGAATGGAGCTGCGCAGTGGGAATCGGCGAACGCGAAGACCCTGCACAGCCACCGCTGACCAAGAGCAGATCGATCGCCGACGTTTTCCCCTGGGGCAGCGAGTGGCCGCCGCGGCGCGGATCGGGCAGCTTTGCGGGTGAAGAACTGAAACCGGCGCTGGCCGCGGGCGCATTCCACAAAATCTCGGGGGTGATTCCTGGCTACCGCGACGACTACGTGGCGACGGCGCCGGTGGGGTCGTTCCCGGCGAACAGCCTGGGACTTCACGACCTCGGCGGCAACCTGTGGGAATGGTGCGAAGATGGAATCGATGCCTTGGGGCACGACCGCATCTTGCGCGGCAGCTCGTGGGCCGATAACGGCCGTGTCCCTCACTTTTCATCCTACCGCCGGCGCGACACTCAGGACGCTCACAATACCGGCTACGGGTTTCGTTGCGTCGTGTCCGCGCCCGTGGCGGCGAAACCCGCCGGTTCTGCGGCATCTGGTCTGCCCTTCTCTGGGTCCCCGCCCGCGGCCGCCACTCGCGAAGCTCCATTCATCAACACCCTCGGCATGAAGTTCGTCCCGGTGCCCATCACCGGCGGACCCTCCAGCGGGCAGCGCGTGCTTTTCAGCGTGTGGGAGACGCGGGTGCAGGACTATCGGCTCTTTGCCAGGGAGACGAAGCAGGATTGGTCGCCGGCCCCCGAGTTGGTGCCAGACCCCACGCTCCCCGCCATCAGCATGAGTTGTGAGGAGGCGCAGGCTTTCTGTGCCTGGCTCACGGACCGGGAGAGAAAAGCGGGCAGGCTCGGGGCGAATGAACGCTACCGCCTGCCGACCGACCACGAGTGGAGCTGTGCCGTGGGCATCGGCGACCAGGAGGATCCAGCGCTGTCGCCCGCGAAGAAAAGCGGCTCGCGGAGGTGTTTCCGTGGGGAAGCACGTGGCCCCTGCCTCCGGAAGCGGGAAACTTCAGCGGCGAGGAGGCGGCTGGCCACGAAATCTTCGGCGAGCCGCGCAAAGCCATGAGTGGCTATCGCGATGCCTTCCTCAAGGCGGCCCCAGTGGGAAGTTTCCCGCCGAATTCCCTCGGTCTTCACGACCTGAGCGGCAACGTGTGGGAATGGTGCGAGGATTGGTTCGACCAGGCTCAAACAGCCCGGGTGATGCGGGGCGGTGCCTGGGATAACCCAGACCGCATCGCTCGCTTGTCGTCCCTCCGAAGCCGCAACACGCTGGGTAATATTCGTGGCTACAGCATCGGCTTTCGCTGCGTGCTGGAAGTGAGGTAGGCGCCTCTTCAGGAAGGCGGCCGGAGTTTCGCAGTGCAACGCGCCGGACCTCCGGCGGGCGACTCATTCTCCGAACGGATTCCGAATTGTCAGCGCATCCTCGATCGCCAGCCCGTCCTGCCTGTCCTCGGACTCCAGCTCCGTGCAGCCCGCGAGCAGGGCACAGGCGACAACCTGGCTGTCATAGAATGACAACGAGTATCTGGCACGCAGCGCTGAAGCTTTGACCATGCTGTCCATCGTGATGGGATGCACCACACAGTCCCGGTAAAACCGGAGGATGATCGCCTCCAACTCGTCCTCAGGCACCTGCTTCTTCCGCTTCAAGTTCACGCAGACTTCGTTGATGACCTGCGTGCTGACATGAAGGGACGGACGCTTGATGAGTCCTCTCGCCTTCGCGTTCTTTGTATCATCAGGCGTGCAATGAAATGCGTAGAGCCAGATGTTGCTGTCCACGAAGCAACTCATGCACGGCGATCATTGGCTTCCTCCCGGCTCAATGGAACAAAGGGCGGCAAGGGATTGCGGATCAAGCGCTCGATGATGTCATCCCATCCGGCCTCCATTTGCGGCACAGGCCCGGTCTCAGTGATAATCACATGCGCTGGGCAACCTTCGGCCTGGGTTCTCAGATGTGGCGGCAGGGTGATCACGCCATTTCGGATGATTTCATCAAAGGCGATGTTCATGCGCGCAAGCTATCGACCCACACCGGCGGACGCAAGCATCGCAGCCGTGGCGGCACTCGCCGCAATTCGGCCGCGCAGCCCCGAAAAATTTTCGCCTTGCCTGTAATCCGCGCGCGCGGATTCCGAAGAACCGGGATGAACACGCATGTCATCCCGCGCTCCACACAGCGGCGTCCCCGCAAGTTCCCTCGCCCGAACGGGCGATGGTGAGGATCGTCCATCCCGGCTTCTAATGGCGCGCATGGCCTCCGCGCTCGATAGCAGCGACGGCGACGACCGCCATGCCGCCGAAGTGCTCCGCGTCGAGTTGAAGCTCACGCGGCGCCAGGCAGAGGTATTGCACTGGATGGCGCAGGGCAGGACCAACGACGAGATCGCCACCATCCTCGCGTGCAGCTTCTTCACGGTGAAGACGCACACCAAGGAGATCTTCCAGCGCCTCGGCGTTCACAGCCGCACCGGCGCCGCGGCCTGCGCCTACCGCGCGCACCTCCGCCACGCCAGCGCCACCACCCGGCCCTCGCCCGAACGGGCGATACCCCAGGAAGCGCCGTCCTCGCTAAAAACGCCACCGCCAGTCGAGGCGTCCCCACCGTCCCGATGAACACCACCCTCCAACTCCGACGCTCCTCTCCCGAGCGACGCGAAATGCGCCTACTCCCCGCGCAGATGACCGCGGATGAATTCCGCCGGCGTCACCGGTTGCGGCTTGTAACCGCTGCCGCGCAGCGCGTCGAAGTGGCGGTCCTCGGTGATGATGAAGTCCGCGCCGGCCACGATCGCGCAGTCGGCAAAAGCATCATCGTCCGCATCGCCGGTGATGGCGCCAAAGCGGTAGGAAGGCGCGATCTCGCGGATCGTGCCGTGCAGCAGGCTGATGAGTGCGAACATGCGGGCCACATCCTCCCAGCGGGGGCGCCCGGCATAGCGGCAGATGACTTCCTCGTATTCGAGCAGGATCGGCGTCGAGACGGCGAGCACCAGCCGCCCCTCGATCAGAGCCTGCTTCAGCGCCGCGTGGGGCGAGGCCTGGCCGGACATCTGCACCAGCGCGTTCGAGTCCAGAACGATCGTCATCAGGCCGGGCGCTGCCGTAGCGCGGCCCGCGCCTCGCGGATGATCTCCGGCAACCGCGCCAGTTTGCCGGCCGCGCGATCCGCATCGAACCCTTCGTCCAGCCGGGCAGAGACTTCCTCCAGTGCCAGTTGGAGCGCCACACGGTGCAGGAGCGCCACGTTCTCATCACGCAGCTTGTCGATCTCCGCGTGCAGCAACGGGCGCAGCTCCTTCGGGTCGAGGTCGGCGAGCGGGCTCATGCCGCGCAGCCTGCCATACCCGCACATCGGTCGCAACCGCTCCCGCTGGGGCTGGCAGGGCCAGAGCGCCTTCCTCGACATGATCGAACTCACCGTCGATCGCGGCAGCGGCTTCGCGCCCCTGGCTTACGACACCACGCCGGACAACACCGGCACCACTCCCTTCCCCGCCACCGCGCAGAAGTGGACTGACAAAGCCATCTACCGCGTCGGCGACCAGCGCGTCGGCCAATGGAGCGACGAGGTCAGCATCACTGTCTCGGCGTGACGGGAGGGCGAACTCCATGATTTACTCCACCGCCTTCCGCCGCCGCCCCGGCTTACTCCCGGCGCAGATGACCGCGGATGAATTCCCCCGGCGTCCCCGGCTGCGGCTTGTAGCCGCTGCCGCGCAGCGCGTCGAAGTGGCGGTCCTCGGTGATGATGAAATCCGCTTCGGCCACGATGGCGCAGTCGGCAAATTTGTCGTCATCCGCGTCCGCGGCGAAGAGGTGGAAGCGGAACGTGGGAGAGACGCGGAGGATGGCGCCGCGGGACTGCCCGGCCAGTTCGATGAAGTCGAGCATCCGGCCCGCGCCGGCAGCTCCCATCTCGCGCGGCGACCTCTTCGTATTCCAGCAGGATTTCGTTCGACAACGCCCATCGAAACTTCCCAGCCAGCAGGGCGTGGCGCATCTCCATCAACGGCGCTGCTCGTCCGAACATCCCGAGCATCGCGTTGGTGTCGATGCACACGACCATCAACGATACGGATGCGCGGCCCGATGCGCGGCGATGGCTTCGGCGATGCGCTCCGGCGTGAGGCGGCCCGCGGCGCGGGCTGCATCGGCAGTATCATCCAATTCGTCCGTCACCTGCTGGAGTTCGATCTCCAGCAAGACGCGGTGCGCCAGCGCCAGATTCTCGTCGCGCAGCTTGTCGATCTCCGCGTGCAGCAGGGGTCGCAGTTGCTTTGGGTCGAGATCGGCAAGCGGGCTCATGCCGCGCAGCCTGCCATACCCGCACACCGGTCGCAACCGCTCCCACGCAACACCAATTCGAACGTGAAAACCATCGTCACCCTGTTTCTCCACGTTGCTCCTCGCAGCACCGTTGTCTCTGCACGGCCAGGTGCTCGCGCGCTGGGACTGGCAGGGCCAGAGCGCCTTCCTCGACATGATCGAGCTCCAGGTGGACCGAGGCCAGGGCTACGGCCTCCTGGCCATGGACACCACGCCCTTCCCCGCCACCGCGCAGGAGTGGATTTACAAAGCCATCTGCCGCGTCGGCGACCAGCGAGTCGGCCAATGGAGCGACGAGGTCAGCGAACGGTGCCACTCAGTTTGCTGGCACCCACACCACTTTTCACGGTGAGGCGTTTCAGAGCACGACAGTGACCAATACCGGTACTCGTCTCATCGTTGCTTCCAACAGCGTGGTTACCAATGACGGATGGCGTTCCATGGGTTCCTCTTTCGATCTTACCTTTACTATCACCGACCCGAATGGCATTAAGTTAAGCACCCTTTCGGATTTGCGGCTGAGGGCGGTTGCGGTGGGACGGAACTTTCATTTCATTGCGCGGCTTTGTTAGTAAGTGATAGTTCTTGGAGCGCTGTTTCTTCGCGCGTGGTTGGCTGCGGCCCGGGCGCTCCGGCACCAAGTCGCTGGCGATCACGGCTAACATCTCGTCGATTAACTTATCCTGCTTGCGCGGCGTCGCCCGGGGCCGCATGGATCGCGCTCGCAAAGTGCCGCACTGTGTCCAATGCTCCCTTGAAGCTCACCCGCGACAACTCAACCCCATGGGTGCCCGCCGCCTCCTGTATGAGCAGCCGAATCAAGTCATACGAGATCACATGCAAGAGCACTTCTTTCTCCACCAACTCGGGGCTCTTGCAGCGCAGAACGTCCAGCCCCAGCAGGATCTTGATCTGGTGAAAGTGCAATTCCACTCCCCAACGCCGCGCATAGAGCGCGCAGAGTTCCTCAGCGGGATAGGTCTGCGCGTCGGTCAAGGTTGTGACCAGCGTCACTTCCTGCGTGCGGCGGCCGGGGACGCTCACTTGGAAGCGGATCAACCGCAAAGTAAGTTCCTCAGGCAGCGCGGCCCATTCTTCCACGCTCCAGCCTTCGCTGCGCTGGGCTGGCTTCTTCCAGGTCACCAGGCGGTCGCCTTTGCCCAGGCGCCGACCTTCCCGAAAACTGACCTTTCGAGCCTGATGCAAGCGCATGACGCAATCCACTCCGCCTTGCAAGAGGCGGGCCAGCGCCGCATAGGAGCAAAAGCCGCGGTCGGTTAGGACCACATCGCGCGGCTCGAGCTTCTCCCAGAGCGAACGGAAAAGCAGGCTCTCGTGCTGGCGCAACGTTCCGGTGGCATAAGTCTCAAGGCCGCCGCTGGCCAGCGAGAAGATTCCCACCAGCTTCATCCAGGGAAAGCCACAGCCTTCCTTTTGCGTTCGGGCGCTGGGCTACGATCAGGAAGAGGGGAGCGACATCAGCAACATCACATGGACCTCGAGCCTCGACGGGCTCCCAGGCACGGGCCTCACCTTGGAGCGTTCCGCAGATTCGCTCAGCGTCGGGATACATCTCATCACCGCCACCATCACCGACGCGAGTGGAGCCACGGCCAGCAGCACCTTCTCGGAGCAAATCCTCCGCTATCGTCCGCTGGGTCTGCGTCTCCAGGGCTTCGATAGCGCCGGTAAGATGCGCCTGCTCCTCGAAGGCGACTCCGGTACACCCTACCAGCTCGAAAGTTCACCGGACCTGCAAAACTGGTCCACGCTGGAAACCGGGGCCATGCCCGCGGTGATTCGCCAAGTCCTCGACCCGGCGTCCGCGGGCCAGCCGCGCTACTTCTGGCGTGTGCGGCAGTAGCGCCACCGATTTCCACCTCCCCCAGCCATGCATACCGCTCGCACTCTCCTCGCGCTCCCGCCAGCCTCATCTTCTTCGCCAGCGAGGCCGCCTTCGACACGGCGGCGCCCGGCCTCGCTGTGCAGGATTTCTCGGCTGCCATGGTCGCCTCCGGCGAAGCTACGGTCATGGGCAATCCACTCGATAGCGCGACCAATAGCGGGATTTTCTCCCCGGGCGACATCCTGCCCGGCCTCTCGATCTCGGCGACCAGCCCCGTTCCAGACAACGATCTTGCCATCGTCGGCGTGGGGTATTCGGGCCTGGCGAACAAGGCGGTCTTTACCCAGACCGGTAACGCGACGCTGAACCTGAATTTTGGCCCCGGCCAGACGGCGGTGGGTCTCGGGCTCGTGAGTGCGGTGGAATCCGCCAATTTTACGCTCTCGTTTTTCTCGCCAGCCAATGGACTGCTCGGGACGACCACGGTCAACGCCGTGCCGAACAGTGGCAGCCTCGCCGACCGCACCCATGTGGTAAAAGCCAAGCCCAGCCTGGTCGCCGGCACGTTCCTCCCGCTCGGCGGTTCGTCATTCAGCGACAACGGACTGGGACGCCCCGGCACCGGGCCTGAGCGCGACCGGAGCGACGAAGTTCTACCAAGTCGAGATAACAAAGCCGTAGCTTTTCGCCAAGCCGCGCGCCTCCGAGCCTAGCGCTCGTCCAGCCGCTGCAAACGCGCGCGCAAGGCTTCGAGTTGGTCGAGCAATTCCGGCTGTTCCTTCAGCTCCAGCAGCGGAGCGAGCTGCTCCCGGATGTAGCGCCAGTCCAGCGCGGCGTCGCCCTGCCGCACGATCGTCATCTCCACATCGCGCCAATCCTGCGGTCGCGCGGCAAAGGTCTTGAAGACGATGAGATCCTCCGGCGTGCAGAGGCGGAGACGGATGTCCGGCAGCAGTTCTACCTCGCGCGCCCGCTCAGTGGCGCTGACCTCAAATGGAAAGGCCGCCATGGCGATGTCCACACCGACGCCTCCGCGCGTCTGCAGCAGGAGAACTCTGCGCAAATGAGCGAAGTCCCGCGCATCGGGCCGGCGCGGCTCCAGCCATTCGAGCGCGAGCAGCGCGTCGATGAATGGCGCCTCGGTGCCAAAGCCGGTGATCAGCGTCAGGTCCACGTCATCGGTCACACGCGGCTCGCTCCAGCGCTGCACCGCGAGACCGCCGATGAAACAGAAGCGCCAGCCTTGCGAGCGGCAGAACTCCTGCAAGCGCTGCGCCGTCTGCAGGACATCGATGGAAACCGATTCGTCGCCGGGCATCTTCGAGCTACCGGCGGCTGCGACCGAGGATGTCGTAAAACTCCACCAACCCCGATGATGGCGATGGCGGATGCAGATACACGGCGGAGTTGAACATACTAGCGAGTTGCCGGAGTTCCCGAGCCGTATCCGTCTGCCGCACCCGCGCATGGCGCTCCGCTTCGAGGATTTCGCCCGTTTCCTTCCAGCCCATCGCATACGCCTTCATCCGGGCGCGGAGTTCTTCGTCGGTCATGGGGAGAAGCTAGCCACAGCAGCGCCCTTTGCGAGTGCCGAGTGCGCCCGGAGCGGCTGTCTCCAGACTCCCGAAGCAAGATGCTCGCGCCGGAGGCGCTCCGACTGCCGGCACATGACAGGGGCACATCCCCGCCACAGCCCGCACCGCGTTCCCATCTTGTGTGCGCCTCCGGCCGAGCGTTTCGTTCGGCGGTCTGGAGACAGCCGCTCCCACGCTTTCACGCGCTCAGCACGGCTTGCTGCGCGACGAGCAATTCGGCGATCCCCTTCTTCCCGAGCGCGAGCATCGCAGCCAGTTGCTCTTCGGTGAAGGTGCTCTCTTCACCGGAGCCTTGCACTTCCACGAAGTGGCCGTCGTCGGTCATGACCACGTTCATATCGACGCTGGCGTCCTTGTCTTCGAGGTAGTCGAGATCCAGCAAGGGCTGGCCGCGCACGACTCCGACGCTCACGGCGGCGACGAATTTTTTGATCGGCGAGCGTTTCAAAATCTTCTCGCGGATGAGCCGCTGACAGGCGAGCGATGCGGCAACGCAGGCTCCGGTGATCGACGCGGTGCGCGTGCCGCCATCCGCCTGGAGCACGTCGCAGTCGATGCACAGCGTGCGCGGTCCGAGCAGGTCGAGGTCGATGACGGCGCGCAACGAGCGGCCGATGAGACGCTGGATCTCGACGCTGCGGCCATCGACCTTGCCGCGGGCGCTGTCGCGCGATTTCCGCTGCTCAGTGGAGTAGGGCAGCATTGAGTATTCGGCGGTGATCCAGCCACCGGGGACTTTCTGCGCTTTCATCCACGGCGGGATGCTCTCGTCGATCATCGCGCTGCAGATGACGCGCGTATTACCGGCGCAGATGAGCACGGAGCCGGTGGAATTTGGGGCAAAGCCCGGGGTGAAAGTGAGCGGGCGGAGTTGATCGGGCGCGCGGCCATCGTGTCGGGGCATGGAATTTAGCATTTTAGGATTCAAGATTTAGCATTTAGGACTCTCCGCCAAAGCGAGCGCGCACCCTATATGGCCAAAGCAAAAAGCAAGAACTCGAAAACCAAAGACGACTCCGTCACCATCCGCGTGCCGGCGACCACCGCCAATCTCGGCCCCGGCTTTGACTGCCTCGGCATCGCCATGCAGCTCTATAATCGCGTGACCGTCCGCCGCGGCGGCCCGGCGCAACCGCACGTCATGGCCACCGATGCGGCGGCGAAGTTTTTCACCGCGGCACACGTCGATTCCTTCGCCTTTCATTGGGAAATCGAGGGCGACGTGCCGCAATCGCGCGGCATGGGCAGCAGCGTCACCGTGCGGCTCGGCCTGCTCCACGGCCTCAATGAACTCTCCGGCCGCCCGCTCACCCGCGAGCGCATCTTCGAACTCTGCGCCATCCTCGAAGGGCATCCCGACAATGCCGCGCCGGGTTCCTTCGGCGGCTTCACGGTCGCAAAAGTCGGCGCGCAGCCGCTGCGGGCCAGGGTCGCGCCGGAACTAAAGTTCGTGCTGCTCGTCCCGGACTTCGAGGTCAGCACGCCCGCCGCGCGCGCCGTGCTGCCCGAGACCCTCGCCCGCCAGCTCGCCGTCGAGAGCTCCGTGAATGCCTGCCGCATCACAGCCGCCTTCATGTCGAAGGACTACGACGCGCTCCGCGGCAGCTTCACCGACCACTTCCACCAGCCGCACCGCGAGTCGCTGATCCCGTTCCTGCCGAAAGTCATCGCCGCTGCGGAAGGTCGCGGCGCACTCGGCGGCTTCCTCAGCGGCAGCGGCTCGACCGTCTGCTGCCTCACGCTGGAAAATCCCGAGGCCGTCGCCGCTGCGATGCGCACCGCTGCGGGGAAGGGGGACGCTTACACACTCATCACCAAGGCGGACAATGAGGGGGCCTCCGTGCAGTAGTACTGAACGCTGAATACTGAATACTTCCCCGACGCCCGCCCATGTTCCGCCGCTGGCTTGAAGCGTTTGAAGAGTTCGCCATCGACGTCATCCTCGAGCGTCGCTACGGCAAGCGCGCGGCGTTGCTCCGGTGGTTTCTCTACGCGCTGAGCTGGCTCTTTCGCGGCGGCGTGCAGACGCGCCTGTGGCTCTTCCGCCACCGGCTCCTGCGCGAGCGGACGCCGGGTTGCCTCGTCATCTCGATCGGCAATCTCACCGTCGGCGGCACGGGCAAGACGCCGGTGGTGGAAAAATTTGCGCGCACGCTGCAGGATGGCGGCCGGCGCGTCGCGATCCTCAGCCGCGGTTACAAATCGCGGAAGCCTCCCCTGCTCCGCCGCCTCCAGCGCAAGTGGCTCGGCATGGAACGGCGCAAGCCGCGCATCGTCCACGATGGACAGCGCCTCCTGCTCGATTCGCGCTTCGCCGGCGACGAGCCCTACATGCTGGCCAAGTCGCTCGGCGACGTGATCGTGCTCGTCGATAAGGACCGCGTGCGCGCCGCGCTCTACGCCGTGCGAGAGATGCAATGCGATGTGCTCATCCTCGATGACGGGATGCAGTATCTCTACCTCAAGCACCGGCTCGAAGTCTGCCTCATCGACGCGCAGGCGCCCTTCGGCAATGAGTTCCTGCTGCCGCGTGGCACGCTGCGCGAACCGCCGCGCAATTTGCGCCGGGCGAGTTACATCTTCATCACGAAAAGCCCGGCCACCGGCAACGCCGCGCTCATCGAACGCATCCGCCGCTTCAACCGCACCGCCGCGATCGTCGAGTGCAATCACCAGGCGCTCTTCCTGCAGAATCTCTACGATCCCACCGATCGCCGCCCGCTCGAATTCCTCGCCGGCAAATACATCGCCGCCATCTCCGGCATCGCGCGGCCAGAGAGTTTTGAGGGAAAACTCACCGGCCTCGGCGCCCATATCGAGGTCGCCAAGCGCTACGCCGATCACCATCGCTTCAGCGAACGTGAACTCGAGGAACTGCACGACCGCGCGGTGCGCCGCGACCTCGACGCCATCATCACTACGGAAAAGGACAGCGTGCGCTTCCCCGCGAAATTCACCGGGCTCGACGTGCCGATCTACTACCTGCGCGTGGAGATCGAGATCCTCACCGGGCACGAGAGCTGGCAGCACCTCGTCGAGCGCATCTGCCACACGCGCCCGATCGTCGCGCCGGAGCGCTTCTTCGCATGAGCATCCCGCGCAGGATTCCGCGTTGTGGGCTGCGACGAGTGGCGGGGACGCTGGCCGTGCT
>JBGSYE010000618.1:0-2784 GCA_041751075.1 Chthoniobacteraceae bacterium | reverse complement strand
CCGACGCTCGGCCTCGGTCGCTTCCTGTCGTTGCCAAGCCCGTTCTTGGTTGGACCGGAGGATCTCAGAGTCAACTGGGCTGCAAACTTGATGAGGGGTCTGGGATCCCGCGGGCTGCGTGGAGAGGACGAGCGCCGCCGCGGCGGTGACGGCAATGTGGGCTAATGTTTTCTGATTTTTCATCGTCTGATTTGCTTGTGGTTTAATTTGTTCCGCCAGGCTCTTGGACATCGCTCGCAGCGCGCCCGGCATTGGCACTGGAGTTCGGTGAGGGATTGCGGTGTGCGGTCGGTTCTTACGCGCGGTCGGAAAAAAAATCCTGGCGCCCGAGAAAGGATGGACGCCGCGCGTAAGAAACGGCGGTGCGGAGTCCATACAGGCGACGAAAGCCACGCAGCCTGAACCTCAAACACATCACCATGAACTCATCACCGATCCGAACCCTCGAACCCGACTCTGTGCAGCGTGCCGCCGCCTCTCACGCCTCCGAAATCCTCGAAGAGCGCCGCGAGCGCTATCTCCGCAGCCTCCGGGTAGTGCGCACGAAAATGGAAAAGTGGCGCTGCGCCGGAGAAGCTCACCTGATCGACCTCGAGGTCGCCACCGCCAGCGCGGCTGACGTGCTCGAAGACAACGCCGATCAAGCAGCGTCGCCGGGCGAGTCGGGTTTCGGAGAACTAGACTCGCTCCGCCGTCGCTATCACGCGGACGTGAAACTGGTGCGGGATCATCTGCGGATCGTGCAGTCGCGAAACGCTGTTCCGGCTCGCCGCCCGAAGCCAGCCGCGCGGCGCAATTTCTTCACCATTTTCACGAGCTTCGCGACGCGCTGAGCGCCGCGGAGAAAGAATTCGCGTCGTCGCGCGTAAGAAAACAGCGGCCCGCCTCAACACTTCACCGCGAGCCGCAGCGAGACGCTCCGGCAGCACCACCCCATAACTCAAATCCAATATGTCCAGTTCCCACCTGCACCGCACACGAAACGCCACCACGCTCCATCGAGCCGCTGCCACTGACTTTGGCGATCACCTGGAGCGCCGCTTGAGGGCGTCGCTCGAGACCTTCTTCGCCAGCCCGGAGTGGATGAGCATCGCCGCGCCGGACGCCGATCCCGGCTACGTGCTCACGCTCACGAAGCATCTGTTGCTCGAAGGTTTCTCCTACGGTCCGCACGTCACCGAGGCGACCTTTTCCGCGATTGGGCGGCTGCCGAAGGGGCGGCCCGATCTGATGAAACCAATGGTCATGCACGACCTGGAGGAGGTGGATCACGGCGAGATGGCTCTGCAGGATTTTGTGCGACTCGGCGGCGATGAAGCGTGGGCGCGCGGGCGGCGGATCACGCCAGCCTCGTTTGCGCTCGGCGGCACCGTGAAGCTGCTCGCGCAGAGCGAGAGTCCCTTTGCCTACCTGGGCTACATGTATCTCTTCGAGGGACTCACGCCGCTGATTACGGCAAAGGGTCAGGAGATTCTCACGGCGAAAGGATTCCCGGCAGAGGCGCGGCACTTCATCGACTTCCACGCGACGGAAGACATCGCGCATGTGAAAGCGCTGCGCGCGCTCATCGAACGCTGTGTTCGCGACTATCCAGCGGAAGCGGCAGCGATCGAGTACGGCTACGACTGCTTTGAGGCCGTGTATCCGCTGCCGATCTGGCGGGCGGCCATCGCCCACGCGACAGCGGCCTCCTCCGTATCCGCGAAAGGAGCCAGGCCATGAGTTCCACCGAGCGCCTGCCTTTTTTCCGTGTGGTGCCGCCGCAAGGCCGGACGCCGTCAGATCATGCAAGAGTCGCCGCCATGCAGCGGCTGCGCGGAGCAGCGTACGTGGCGGACGGTGCACTGCCGCCGACCGCTCTGGACGCGGACGGTCGCCATCGTAGTCCGCATGACGACACGGATTATCACGTTTTGATCGAGCACGCCGACGGAGCACTCGCGGGAGGCTATCGCCTCTGCCTGCACGATGAACGAGTCAAACCCGCTGATCTTCACCTGGCCGCTGCGCTCCAGCGGATGCCAGCCGTGAAGCACGCTCAACACGAGGAAGCCCTTCGGCAACTGATGGCCAGGGCCCGAATGCAGCGGCGGAAGTTTGGGGAAGTGAGCGCCTGGGCGCTGCGACCGGCGGATCGAAATCGACAACTCGCTATTGAGCTTCCGCTGAGCGGATTCGCACTCTTCGAACTGCTCGGCTCCGCATTCATGGTCGCCCACGCGACTCAGCGCAATCATTCCGCGCAAATCCTCAAGCGCCTCGGCGGTTCGAGCCTGGCTCTGGACGGGCGACTGCTCGAACCAATGTATGATCCCACTTACGACTGCATGATGGAATTCGTCTGCTTTGCGTCCGATCAACCCGCGCCTGCCTTCGCAAAGATCGTGGACCGTTTGCGAATCGAGCTTGGCGACCGGCCTCCCTTTACTCCCGAGATGTCTTTGCGTCGTGCAGCTTAGACGAGCGGCTCTTGCCCACGGACTTTAAGAAACGTTAGCTTGCTCGGTATGGATCTCGGCACCCAGAAGAGTCTGCTCGCTCGTCTCTCCACCGCGCCAGGCAATGGGGATTGGGAGCTTTTCTATGCGAAATACGCGGGGGTGATCCTGAGCTTTGCGCAGAAGCAGGGCCTGGAGGAACACGGGGCGCGCGATGCCTTGCAGGAGACGATGATCGTGCTCGTGCGCAAGCTGCCCACTTTCAACTACGACCCGGCGCAGGGGCGCTTCCGCAACTGGCTGCTGACGATCGTGGCGAACAAAGTGCGCGAGGCGCGACGGCGCG
>JBGSYE010000617.1:0-4233 GCA_041751075.1 Chthoniobacteraceae bacterium | reverse complement strand
AGAGCGAGCCGGCCGTCTCGAGCGCCCGTCGCGCTTTCACCACGGCGAGCTCGCCGATGCGCCGCACCCATTCGTGGCTGAGTCCGAAGCGGCGTCCGAGTTCGCGGAAGGAGACGGCGCCCTTCGGTTGGAAGCCATACTTGAGCGCGAGGATCTCCAGTTCGCGATCTTCGAGATCATGGAGACACACGAAGAGCTCCTCGACGAGTTCCGCCCTCGTGAGATTCGCGCCGGGCTCGGTGGCGTTCTCGTCCGGCAGCGCGTGATGCAGCGGCGCGGAATTTTCGTCGCCCGGATGCGCCGGCGCGTCGATGGATACGACTTCAAAGCGGTCGCTCTGCATCCCGGCCATCTGCTCCGCGGAAAGGCCGAGCCGCTCCGCAAGTTCATCGTCGCCCGCCGTGCGGCCGAGCTGCGCGCTCAGCTCGTCATTCAGCCGTGCAAGCTTGCGCAGCCGCTGCGAGCGCCATACCGGGATGCGCACCGCGCGCGCCTGACTCGTGATCGCGCGATGCATCCGCTGCTTGATCCACACGGACGCATACGTGCTGAATTTCGTCCCGAACTTCGGGTCATAAAGCTCCGCCGCCCGGATGAGCCCGATATTCCCCTCCGAAACGAGATCCGCCAGCGGCAGCCCGAAGCCCGCGTAGTGATGCGCGATCTTCACCACGAGCCGGAGATGGCTGTGGACGAGTTGCTCCTGCGCATCCACATCCCCCGTGGCCGCCCGGGTGCCGAGCGCAGCCACTTCCTCCTCCGTCGGCGCAGGCAGTTGGCCGACCTCGCGGAGGTAGCTGTCGAGGGCATTCCAGTCACCGGATTTGGCGATCGTGAGGCGTTTCATGGAGTTTGGGCACTTTATACAACGTCACCGTGGGTTTCGTTGAATCTTTCACGTCACTTTCGTCCGCGGCCGGTCACTTGGATTCATCCCGCGGGTCGTGGCGGCGTTGCCGCGACCCGCTGGCGCGCTAGTTTCAGGACGTCATGCAAATCCATCTCAGCCCACGGAACGTCCGCCTCACTGCCTCCATCCATCGCCACGTCGCGGAGAAAATTCTGCACCTCGAAGACCTGACGACCGACATCGTGGCGGCGCACGTCGTCCTCCTGCACGACGAAAGTTCCAAGCCGGCGGAGCGATTCACCGTGAAAGTGCATCTCGCCATCAGCGGCCCGGACATTCACGCGGAACAACAAGGCGCGGATCTCCACTCCGCACTCGACCTCGTGACCGACAAACTCGCCCGCCAGCTCCGCAAGCGGAAGACGCGGCTCACGGATAAACGCCGGAGCAAGACGCAGGCGCTGACGCGGCGGCGGTGAACTGGACCGGGGCGGGCTACGGTGGATCGCAGAAAGGAGGGCCTTCCCTTCAAAGCGATTCGCGTCTTTCGTGTGCGCCCCATGCCCGATCCCGCCGCCAGCGTCATCGCCAGTGCCAGTGAACTCGTCGTACGTTACGGACCCGACGTCGTGCTCGATCGCGCGACGCTCGCGATCCATGAAGGGGAGCGCATCGGGCTCGTCGGACGCAATGGTTCGGGCAAATCGACCTTTCTCCGCATCGCCGCCGGTGCGCTCGAGCCGGATGGCGGGCTCTTCACCCGCAGGCGCGATCTCGTCACCGGCTATCTGCCGCAGGTCTTCGATCTGGATGACGGGCAGACAGTCGAGGATAACATCCGTGCCGGCGCGCAGCGGGTGATCGAGCTGATCGCGGACTACGAGAATCTTCCCGCGAAGAGCACGGCTGGCGCGGAGTTGCTGGATCGCATCAATCACTTCGACGGCTGGACGCTCGATCACCGCATCGGCAGCCTCGCCACAAATCTGCACGCGCCGCCGCTGGATCGGATCGTGGGCACGCTGAGCGGTGGAGAAAAGCGTCGCGTCGCTCTGTGCCGTGCGCTGCTCGCGCGGCCGGACTTTCTCATCCTCGACGAACCGACGAACCATCTCGACACGGAGTCGATCGAGTGGCTCGAGGACTTCCTGTCGCGTTATCCCGGCGCGTGCCTCTTCGTCACGCACGACCGCTACTTCCTCGATCGCATCGCCACGCGCATCGTCGAACTCTCGCGCGGCACCTTTCTGAACTATGACGGCAGCTACAGCGAATTCCTCGTCGCGAAAGCGGAGCGCGACGCGGCCGAGGAACGCGTGGAGCGAAAGCGGCAGCAGTTTCTGAAACACGAATTGGCGTGGGTGCGCCGCGGACCGAGTGCGCGCCGGACGAAATCCGTGGATCGCATCGAGCGGTACTTTGAGGAAGCGGCGAAAGGTCCCCCCGAGCAGGAGATCGACGTGGAGCTGATCATCCCTCCCGCGCCGAAGCTGGCGAACCGCGTCATCACGGTCACCGATGTGGGCATGGAGATCGGCGGGAGAATGCTCTTCGACTGCGTGAATCTGGATCTCGCCGCGGGCTTGCGGCTGGGCGTGGTCGGCCGCAATGGCATCGGCAAATCGACGCTGCTGAAGATCGTGATCGGCGAGCTCGAACCGACGCGCGGCAAGGTGGAGCTCGGCGCACGCACGCAGCTCAACTATGTGGATCAAAATCGCCTCGCGCTCGATGATGACAAGACGGTCTGGGAGGAAGTGGGCGAAGGGCAGGAGCATGTGCGGCTCGGCGAGGAGAGCATCACGCTGCGCAGTTACCTGCGGCGGTTTCTTTTCACGGACGATCGGATCAATACGAAGATCGCGCATCTGAGCGGCGGCGAGCGCAGCCGCATCTTGCTCGCAAAGATCCTCAAGCGCGGCGGCAACGTAATCATCCTCGACGAGCCGACGAACGATCTCGATCTCGCGACGCTGCGGCTGCTGGAGGAGGCGCTGCTTGGCTTTGGCGGCGTGGTCGTGGTGGTGAGCCACGATCGCTATTTCCTCAATCGCGTCTGCACGCACACGCTGGCCTTTGAAGGCGATGGCGTGGTGACGCTGCATGCGGGCGCTTACGACTACTACCTCGAAAAGCGCGCCGGAGCGGCAGCCTCCAGACCGCCGCCGCCCGCGCCAGAAAAGACGCCCGGCAGTCTGGAGACAGCAGCTCCGAAACGCCGGAAGCTCAGCTACAAAGAGACCCGCGAGCTCGAGACGATCGAGGCGGACATCCATGCCGCCGAAGCAGAGGTCGCGCGAATCGAGGCGATGCTCTCCGTACCCGATGCCTACATGAAACACGGCAGCCAGTGGGCGGAACTCGAAGCGCAACTCGAAGCCGGCCGCGAGCGGGTGCCGCAGCTCTACGCGCGGTGGGAAGAGCTCGAGGCGATCAAAACGGCGGCCTCCTGACCTGGAGGGACACGCTCCGTCGTGTCCCAAACTTCCGTGGGCGGGGGCGGTGCGGCGTAGTTTGATCAGGGACACGACAGAGCGTGTCCCTCCAGGTCACACCGGCATGAAGCCGAGACCGAAGGCCCGCTCGAGGAACCAGCCGAGGCCGAACAGGCCGATGGCAACGCTGATGATCGCGGTAGCGTGCTTCACTTTTCCGAGCAGCAGGATGAAAGGAAACGCAAGCGCGACGATGGCGAGCTGGCCGATCTCGACGCCCACATTGAAAGCCAGCAGACACCGCACCCGGCCCGCCGTGGGCAGGCCCAGTTCGGAGAGCACTCCCGCGAAACCAAACCCGTGGATGAGCCCGAAGACGAATGTGAGCTTCCACCGATACGCGAGCTGGGTGCGCCACAGATTTTCCACCGCGACATACACGATGGTGAGCGCGATGGCGCACTCGACGAGCCGCGACGGCAGCCGCGCGACGCCGAGCGCGGCGAGGATGAGCGTGATGCTGTGCGCGACGGTGAAGGACGTGACGATCTTCACCAGCTCGCCAAACCGGCTCACGACTAGCAGCGCGATGAGGAAACAAATGTGATCGTAACCGAGGAAGATGTGCTCGACGCCGAGCTTGGTGAAGCGGCGGAGATTCGCGAGCAGCGACGGCTCCAGGCGCGGCGCTTCTCCGGGCGCAGCGTAGGCGGTGTCGTAGAGATAGTCGGGCTCTTCCGAGGTGAAGGTGACCTCCTCGGTCTCTCCGTGATACTCGAACGCACCGAGCACCGTGTGCCGCGAGCCGAAGACGTCGAAGAACTGAAAGATGACCGCGACGTCGCGCGCGGGCTGCGCGAGCGGGAGGGAAAATGGGAGCGCGATGAGCGCCTCGGCGCTGTGCCAGTCCGCCGCGGCGATGGCGTCGGGCGCCTCACGCGGCCACTC
>JBGSYE010000616.1:0-11403 GCA_041751075.1 Chthoniobacteraceae bacterium | reverse complement strand
AAGAGCTACTACATCGAGACGCCCGACGACGTGGCCGCGCGCGTCCGCCTCTGCCTCCAGCACGCCCCCGCCGAACGGCTCGCCTTCGCGCCGGACTGCGGGCTGTCGCAGACGGCCCGCTGGGCAGCGAAGCGCAAGCTGGCGAACATGGTCGCGGGTGTGCAGAAAGTGCGGGCAGAGCTTTCTGTATGAGTGCGAAGAAATCGAAACCAGCGAAAGCCGTCGTGTCTGCCGAAGTTCAAATCCACGTCCTTCGTGGCCATCGAGTCATGTTGGATTTCGATCTTGCGCGGATGTACGAAGTGGCGACAGGAAACCTCAATCGAGCGGTGAAGCGAAACGTGGAAAGATTCCCCGCGGACTTCATGTTTCAACTTACGGCTGAGGAGGTTGCAGCTTTGAAATGCCAGATTGGCATTTCAAAGCCGCAAGGCCGGGGCGGGGTTCGATCCAGACCTCACGCCTTCACCCAGGAAGGCATCGCCATGCTTTCCAGCGTGCTGCGCAGCCCGCGGGCGATCGAGGTGAATATCGCCATCATGCGCGCCTTCGTGCGGCTGCGGCAGATGGCGCTCTCGATCGATGAAGTCGCGCGGCGCGTGGAAGACCTCGAACGCTCACTGGGCAAACACGGCGAGGACATCGACGAGATCTTCGCCACCCTGCGCGCGCTCCTCTACCCGCCAGCCTCGGGCCGCGAGATGGGCTTCCACGTCCGCGATTGAGCCTGCCGATGATCCGTCCCCTGCTCCAGGACGACGCCTTCCTCTCCGATCTCGCGCAGCCAATCGGCGAGGATGAGTTGCGATTCTGGTGGCTCGGGCAGAGCGGATTCGTGGTGCGCGCGGGCGGCTCGACGCTGGTGCTCGATCCGTATCTTTCGGACTCGCTCACGGAGAAATACGCCGCGACTGACAAGCCGCACACGCGGATGACGGAGCGCGTGATCGCACCGGAGCGGCTCACGGGCGTGGACGTGGTGACCTCTTCGCACAACCACACCGACCATCTCGACGCCGGAACGCTCGTTCCACTACTGCGCGCGAATCCCGGAGCGACTCTCCTCTTTCCCGAGGCGAACCGTCCGGAGGTGATCACGCGCAGCGGTGGCCACGGATCGATCAGCCTCGACGACGGCACCCACGCCACGCTCGACGGCTGGGAGGTGCATGGAATCGCCGCCGCGCACAACACGCTCGACCGCGACGACGCCGGCCATCACCGGTATCTCGGCTATGTGATCCGGCGCGGCAGTTGGACGCTCTACCACAGCGGCGACACGCTGCCGTATCCGGGGCTGGTGGAAAAGTTGCGCGCCTTCGCGCCGATCGATGTCGCGCTACTGCCGATCAACGGGAACAAACCCGAGCGCCGCGTCGCAGGGAATCTCGACGGCCGCGAAGCCGCACAGCTCGCGCACACCATCGGCGCCCGCTGGGCGGTGCCGTGCCACTACGAGATGTTCGAGTTCAACACCGCCGACCCGCGCGATCTCTTCCTCCCCGAGTGCGAGCGCCTCGGCCAGGGGCACCGCATCCTGCGCGCGGGAGAAGGCTGGTCGGTGCCGCCGCAGCGCTCCACTTTCCACGCACCGCGATAGTCGCGGGTCAGCCACTTCGCGTCACCGGTGCCGCCGGAGGCCGGAGCACGACGATGACGAACTGCACCAGCCGGAGGAACTCCGAGGGCGGCGGCATCACCGCCGGCAACGGTCCGCCACCACCGGATGCTCCTCTTACCTTCACTCAGCCAGCAATGGGAGCACCACCGGCAACGGTTCCCCTGTCACCGCGCTCCGTCACATTCGCGAAACTCATAGTCAGACTCTGAGCGAAGAGTCTGCGTGATATATGCCTCGACAAGTGGAGCCGTGAGGGCCGCAATCATTCCCACTCACGCGGCGTCGATGAGTCGCCGCACCATTCGGTCGCAATTCAAAAGAAGGAGAATCGTATGATCACTCGGACTATGAAGCACCTGCCCGGCGGAATCGCGCTGCGGCCACTGAAACTGGCGATGACCCTGTTCGTCGCCGCGAGTATGTGCCTGGCCGCCCCGCCCGCGGCGCAGGCTGACGTGAAAGTCACCATCAAAGCGCCGCGGCAGGAGGTCGTCATCGGCGAATCCACCGTGGGTTTTGAGGCGCAGACGGAATTCTGCACGGTTCATCATCGCGGGTCCGGGTTCGTGGAGTTCGCACCGCGCGGTGCGGACTCCGTCCGTCTGTATCCCTTTTGGGGCGGCGTGGACCGGAAGACGGGAGCCGTCGTTCTCTTCCTCAGCCCGCGGGGCGACGGTCCGGTCGGACCTCGCGAAATCATCACGCTGGTGGTCCAGGATTCGGCAACGGAGGATTGCGATATTTGGGATTTGCTAGGCCCCGAAGTAGTCGGGCCATCGCCGCTTCATGGACGCTTCGAGGCCGAGACCAGAATCACCCGGTCCATTTATCGCGGGGATTGTGATCCGGTTGATTTCGGGCAAATCGATGCGCCGGTGTCCGTCCGGACGCCGCTCCAGCGCGTGGAGCCGCCGCCCGCACCGAGCGAAATCACGGGGTTCGGGGCCGGGCTGTTCCTGGACCGCGACCAGCAAGCGCGGGGCTCGCTCTCCGTCTTCACTTCGCGCGAAAGGCGGACCTACGAGGCGCTCTTCGGCGCCGCTTTCCGGACCGCCAGCGGAGAGGTGGAGGTCTTCGTCTTCAGCCTGCTCGACACCCGCCGCGGATTCCTCTCCCCGACTGACCACGCGATACGGGCCACCGGCGGCACCACCACGAGCCAGCCCGGCTGCCTCATCTGGGATCTGGTGAACGGCACCAGCGGCCAGGTCAACGGGGTGTTCGACGCGGAGGGCACCCTCCGGGTGTGGCTCCCGCCGGCGAGACCGCTGACGCTTGCAGCCGCCCCCGCGCATTCGCGGGCGAAACTCCATTTCATCCCATGAATCCCTCCAGGTGACCGGCGGATCATCGCCATTCCGGCGCGATGACCCGCCGGACGCCTGCCCGCGGTCCGTGCCCTCAGAAAGCCGATGCCAGCCATGTAAACCCCGCAGAACCCCCCCCCCATGAAAACGCCGCTCGTCCTCCTCGCCGTCCTCGCCCTCGCCCCAAACTCGCTGGTCGCCCAGGGCGGCGGGCCGCTCACTCCTCCCGGCGCTCCGGGAGTGACGATGAAAACCCTCCAGGAAATCGAGCCGCGCACGCCGCTGATCCCTGGCGCGGCGAACACGGCGGCAGTCACGACCAACGACGCGGCTTACCACTTCATCATCAATCAGCCAGGCAGCTACTACCTCACCGGCAATCTTGCCGTGACCAAACCCAACGGCATCGACATCCGCGCCAAGGGGGTGACACTCGATCTCGGTGGCTTTGAAATCGGGCGCACCGCCGGGACCGGCGGCAACGGGGTGGAAGTCGATTACCTTTCCTTCCGCTGCACAGTCAAAAACGGCACGGTGACCGGGTTTGACTATGGCCTGCGATGTATCTTCTTCACCCTCTCGTCCTATGCCGGGACCGCCGTTCAGCTCTCCGTCGGCAACAACACGCAGGTCGGCATCCGGGCGGGAGACGGCTGGGAAATCACCGGTTGCGAGGTGCATCAAAACAACGGCGGCGGCATCGTCGGAGGCCGCGGGGTGACGATCACCAACTGCACCGCGCACCTCAACATCGGCGGAGATGGCATCACCGTCGGCGCCGGCTCGACGATCACCGGAAGCACCTCCTATCAAAACACCGGCAACGGCATCGTGACCGGCACAGGCTCGACGGTGACCGACTGCACCGCGCACTCCAACACCAGCACGGGAATCGTTGGCGGCGACGGTTCGACCGTTACCGGTTGCACCGCTTACAACGCCGTCGGCAACGTCTTGAATTCCTTGGGCGCGACCACCGCCACCAACTCGACCGCGGACGGCATCAGCGCCCTCGGCAACGTCACCAACTCCAACGGAACATCCGCCGGCGACGACGGCATCGAGGCCGGCGGAAATGTCTCAAGTTCCACCGGCGAAACCATCGGCGCCGGCGCGGGCGCGCACGGCATCCGCGCCACCGGCAGCGTCACCAACTCCAAAGGCCAGTCTGCCGGCGGCGACGGGATCAGCACTCCCCGCACGATCAGCCACAGCTTTGGATCCACCTCCGGCACCGGGTTCGGCCTCCAGTGCACCATCGCCATCGGCTGCACCTCGTCCGGCGGAGAATCCATCACCAACAAATATCTCATGCCGTGAAGCATCTGCTCCGTCCAAAACCCGAATCCATTCCATCCCCATGAAAACTCCACGCACGCTCCTCAGCCTCCTGCTCGCGCCTTTCCTCGCGCAAGCCGCGACCACCATCGACCCCGCGGTCGCCAACTCCCACGCCTACGGCGCGAACATCGGCTGGATCAACGCCCGCGGCGACGGGACCAACGGCGCCGTCGTCGGCGAATTCGTCTGCTCCGGCTTCATCTACAGCGCGAATTGCGGCTGGATCAATCTCGGCAGCGGCACGCCGGCCAATGGCATCCGCTACCTGAATAACTCCGCGACCGACTTCGGCGTGAACACCGAGCAATACTTCGCCAATGGCACCGTCTGTGAAGCGAAGCTGCGCGGCTTTGCCTACGGCGCGAACATCGGCTGGATCAACTTTGAAGCCGGCGGCGATCCGCGCGTGAACCTCTCGACCGGCAAGCTGCTCGGCTACGCCTCCGGCGCGAATGTCGGATGGATCGCGCTGAGCGAAACCGGCGTGATGGTGAGCACCACCTCGATCGCTCCGGGCGCCGACACCGATGCCGACGGCATCCCGGATAACTGGGAGCGCTTCTTCGTGGGCGCCAATAATCTCACGCTGCTGACTGTGACGGGCGACCGCGATGGCGACGGCGAACTCGACGCGGAGGAATACGCCGCGGACACCGATCCTTTCAACCCGAACGACCACCTGCGCATCACCGCCATCGTAGCACCGCGGCAGATCGGTGGAGTCGGCCCTTTCGTCTCCGCTTGACGTGGACGAGCAAGGCGTCGCGCAAGTACAGCATCGAAATCAGCCCCGATCTGTTCACGGCGTTCGCGCCCGCCTTGATCAACATCGGGCCAGACGGCGGCGCGACCACCTTCGAGCGCTTCAACGACGCCGTGGAGAAGACGAAGTTTTACAAGATCCGCGCGAAGATCCCGCTCGCGCCATAAACCGAGTGTGCCAAGCGGCCACTCGGTGCGGGTGGAGCGGCTACACTTTCCATCCGCCGCGATACTCGCGCGTCAGCCACTTCGCGTCGCCAGTGCCGCCGGCGAAACTGTTCGTCGCCGGATTCCACTGGATCTTTTGCCCGTGCCAGTAGGCGAGGTTCGTGAGGTGACACGCGGTCACGGTGCGCGCGCCGATTTCTACATCGCAGATCGGCGGCTTGCGGCTCGCGATCGAGGCCAGGAAGTCCGCCTTGTGATCGGTGCTCGCGTAGAGCTTTACCTTCGCGTCGGTGAGAAATTCCTTTTCCACCGCATCGAGCGTTGGGTTGAGACCCGGCTTGTCGGTCTTCTCGATCGCTTTGCCTTTCTCCACGCCTTTCACGGTCAGTTTGAATTTGCCGCGGTTGACGTAAATCTCGCCGTCGCTGCCGTAGAAGGTCACGCCGTTCTCCTTGATGTGCTCGACTTCGACGCCGCCCGCATAGCGCAGCTTCGCGCCAAACTCGGCGGTCTTTGCGTCCGCGGGCGGGATGATCTCCACGGGCCCGCTGTCGTCGGCGCCGAGGCCCCACTGCGCGATGTCGAGGTGGTGCGCGCCCCAGTCGGTGACCATGCCGCCGCCGTATTCCTTGTAGGCTCGCCATTGCGGGAAGTGATTGTGAACACCGCGCGGGCTGAGGATTTCATTATAGCCGCGCATCGGCGCCGGCCCGAGCCAGAGATCCCAATCGAGTCCCGGCTCCGCGTCCTGGGTAGGCAGATCGCACGGTTTGCCCGGCCCGCCGAAGCCCGTCGTCACGCGCGAGATTTTTCCGATCACGCCATTGCGCACGAGTTCGCACGCGACGCGGAACTCCCGCGACGAGCGCTGCATCGAGCCGGTCTGAAAGACGCGCCCGCTTTTCCGCACCGTATCGACCAGAGAGCGCGCTTCGTGGATCGTCTGCGTGAGCGGTTTCTCGCAGTAGATGTCCTTCCCCGCGGCGCACGCGGCTATGCCGATGAGTGCGTGCCAGTGATCCGGCGTGGCGATCACGACGGCGTCGATGTCCTTTCGCGCGAGCAGTTCGCGGTAGTCGTTGAAGGTCGCGCAGCCGGTGTAGTTCGCATCCGTCTTCTTCGCGTAGAATTCCTCTGCGGCGCGTTTGCCGTCGTTGCGGCGATTCGTGTCCACATCGCACACGGCGACCATCTGCGTCTCCGGCTTGGCCATGAAGCCGCTCATCAGCCCGCGCGCCTGCTTGCCGTAGCCGATCACGGCGAAATTGACGCGGCTATTCGGCGGCGTCTCCGCGGACCAGATGCGCGAGGGCAGCAGCAGCGGCGCGACGCCGGCGGCGAGGGTGGATTTGAGGAAGGTGCGGCGGGTGGGGGTGTGCATGGGGAAGTGGGTGAACATCCAACATCCAACATCCAACATCCAACATTCAACATTCAATGTCCGAGGCGGGCGCGCTCTCCGGCATTGGAAGTTGAATGTTGTTTGTTGAATGTTGGATGTTCGCCTTCCCCTCCCCACCCATGAGCAAGACCTGGAAAATCGCCGGCATCAATTTCGACCACTTCCACATGGGTGACCTGCTCCAGTCCGCCCAGGAGCATCCGCGCGCTGAGATCGTCGGCATCTGCGATGAGCATCCGGCGCGGATGGAAGCCGCCGCGCGCGCGCACGGGCTCGCGAGCGATCGCGTCTTCACCGACTACCGCGCATGTCTCGAGCAGACGCGCCCCGACGTGGTCATCCTCTGCCCCGCCGCGACCGAGCACGGGCTCTGGACGAAACGCGTGGCGGAATACGGCGTCCATGTGCTCATGGAGAAACCCTTCGCCGGCTCGCTCGCCGAGGCGGATGCAATGATCGCCGCGCAGGCCGCAGCGGGAAAGTTCCTGGCGATCAACTGGCCGCTGCGCTGGCTGCCCGTTTCGATCACTGCGAAGCGGCTCATCGACGAAGGCGTGATCGGCGAGGTGCTTGAGTTTCACCACTACGGCGGCAATCGCGGCCCGCTCTACCACTCCGCGGGCAAGGTCGAACTCACCCCGACAGCGGCGGATAAAGCGGCGAGCTGGTTTTACAGTCGCGCGCGCGGCGGCGGCTCGCTGCTCGACTACGCAGGCTATGGCTCGACGCTCGGCACATGGTATCAGGGTGGACGCGCGCCGCTCGAAGTCACGTGCGTCGTCGATGAACCGGCGGGCCTCGAAGTCGATGAGCACAGCATCACCGTGTGCCGTTACGCGCACGGGCTCTCGAAGATCGAAACGCGCTGGGGCACCTTCACCGACCCCTGGACGCATCAGCCCACACCGCCGTGCGGATTTCACATCGTCGGGACTGAAGGCACCATCGCCGCCTGTGACTACGAGACGGAGATCCGGCTCCAGACCCGCGAGCATCCCGAGGGGAAAAAAGTCGCCGTCGATGAACCGCAGGCACCGTATCAGGATCCGGTGCAGTATTTCCTCCATGTGCTGGAAGGCGGCCCCTTCGAGCGCTGCCCGTTGCATCCGGAAATCTCGCG
This sequence comes from Chthoniobacteraceae bacterium, assembly GCA_041751075.1. Taxonomy (GTDB): domain Bacteria; phylum Verrucomicrobiota; class Verrucomicrobiia; order Chthoniobacterales; family Chthoniobacteraceae; genus JANNXQ01. Next base: position 3,682 of record JBGSYE010000616.1, on the reverse strand, counting down.
CATCGGCCAGCAGATCGTGGACGCCGCCGCGCTCAGTGCCCGGGAGAAACGGACCGTGGCACTGCCGCGGTGAAAAGTTCCAAATTCCGAAGCACCAAATTCCAATTAAAGTCCAAGGCTGAAATTCCAATTTTCAAGCCCGCTCCGGCCATCGGACAGGCCCCTTGAAATTTCCTCCCCTCCCTCTTGGAGCTTAATTGGAATTTGGCGCTTCGGAACGTGGAATTTCCCCTCGCTAGGTCGCCGTCGGCCGGAAGATCTTCGTCGCACCCGTCACCGGATCGATCTGGAGCGTGAAGAAATTGTCCGGCGGAGTCACCTTCCCGTCCTTCGACTTCTGGCGGTCGTTGATGCCGTGCAGCGTGATAAACCACAAGTCGGTCGGACCCAGCGTCGTCGAGCCATCCGGCATGAACCGGAAGGAAACGAACTCGTACTGCTTCTTGATCCCCTTGGGCAGCTCCGGCACCGACACATGATACGAATCCTTTTTCGAGAAATCCTCGGAGGTCTTCAGACTGCCCTTGTCCAGCAGCGACGAAATGCCGGAGTCAGGCGATTCCCGACTGGCGGACATCATGACCGAGTTGGGGAACTCCTCAAATTTCGTCCCCTGCGCCGGCAGCGCGGAGCCCGATGGCAGCACCTCAAAAAGCTGCATCGCGCGGAATTTTCCCTCCGCCGGCTTGGTCACATCCTCACCCGGCGTATCCGGATCGGAATACCGATAGAACCGCACCTCGATGATGGTGTTCTTACTCAGCGCGAGCTGCCGGGCGAGGTTCACTTGATCGACGAGCATCTGTGAAGCCTGCGTGAGGCTCGACCCCTTGAGCATCGAGGTCACCGCGGGCACCGAGAAGGCCGCGAGAATCGCCAGCACGGAGATGACGACGACGAGCTCGATGAGGGAAAAGGCGCGGGCGCGGAGGGATGGCGTATGCATGGGGCGAGAGGGGACGCGGGACTGGAGCATCTTTACAATGTATTGGCAATCCCCAGCGGTAATTCTCGAACCTCACGGCACTGGTCCTTGTCCCGCCAGCGCGATCAATTCGGCGGCTGAGAACGCCGAAATACTCTGCGCAGTGCGGAATGAACGTCTTCCCCGACAAAGGCCGCGATGTTCAGGGAAATCATGACCAGGGAAAACAGCCAGAGCCCCATCAGGACGGCGATGCTCAGGTGAAGAGCGATCATGCCGAAAACCCAAACCAGACGGGTGGGACGCCACCAGACCATGCCGGCATATCCGATCTCGAGGAAAAGTGTTCCCCACCCGGCGAACGTCAGCAGCCAGGGCACCTGGCTCAACCATGACCAATCGCCCGATCTGAACTGAGGAGCCATGAGGGCACGCCAGATCGCCTCCCCGTTCCACCACTGCGTGCCCGTGGTCTTCAGGAAGCCCGAAGAAAAATAGACGATGCACAGATGCGCCTGCAAAAGGCGGAGGAGGATTCGCGCGGTGGGCGTCCGCGTATCCGAGGTTCGTCCCGCGCGTCGATCGAGGGAAAGAGCGCTCCCCGCTGGTCCTATCGCGAGATAGAAGAGCGCCATGTTCGCAAATCCATCCACGCCATAAACCGACAGCCTTCCGCTGTTCATCAACATGAGTTGCGTGATCCAGGCGCCGACGGCCATCGCCCGCGAGCGCCAGCCGAGAAGGAGTCCGCACAACATCAGGAGGTGGCTGCCGAATACCGCCCACACACAAGCCTCGGATGAGACATGCAGGGGGCGTAGGATGACCACGAGCCAGCGAATGCGCGGCGTCCATTCCTCGAGCATCAATTCCGTGATCGCCCACGGCGCCAGTCCTCGTTCGCCATAGAGTTCGAGCACGCTCGTAAATTCGCAGGCCGCCTTGATCAGGAGACTCAGTGCCAGGCAAATTCGCAGGTGCGCGAACGGTCGCGGGGACGCGGGCGAACAGAGGAAGTCGGTGAGGCCGGTCTTGAGCTGCGAGATTCTCGTGCGAGAGCAGGTTCTCCCGACGTTTTCCCCGAGGCTCATTCGACGGTCGTGGCTTGATCGGCGACAAACGTACCCTCGTATCGCATTTCAAACTCCGGCTCCTTGCCTTCCCTGAACTCCCGAATGGAAGGCACGCGATAATATCCGATAAACACCTGGACTTCCCGGGCCGAAGGCCGGCTCCCAAAGGTGTGCGCCGCGATGAGCTTGGCCTGCAACTCCGGAAGATCGACGCGCCGAAACACCGACATCAGCGAGGCGATCCGAAGACTGGTGGTGCGTTGCGCCGCGTCGAACTGCTCGGCGATCATTCTCCCGTCAGCCTCGGTCGAGATGATGTGGGCGACGGTCTGGTCGGGGACATTGGGCGCAAAGAATCCGTAACCGCTGTCCGCACCGGTGCAACTCGCGTAAAATCGAATCAATTTTCCCGCGATCCCTGGGCCGAAATCCGGTGTGACGCCAAAGGCCGCCAGCACGACCAGAATGAGATGAAAGAAAGCGAGCACTCCTACGCACCACGGAGCGACCGTCGCTTTCAGTCGCCGTACGTTCGGAGAACTCTTTGCGTGGCGCACCGGGTAGGGCGAATCCACGCCAGCGCCTCATTATTGACCGACGATTTTTACGTCGTGCGGTTTGTTGTCGGCCTTTTTCAGTTCCGCCTTCAGTTTGTCCACTGCTGCAACTGAAAAAAATGATTTGAGAAGTTCGTGGACGAAAGCCGCCTCGGTTTTGCCTTTGAGAGCGGTGGAGTGTCCGCGGACTTGGCGAACTTCCTTCAGCGGCAAAGAACCGCGCGTCGATTTGCGCAGCTTGGAATCCGCGCCCGGCTCTTCGAACTCGAGCCGATATTTGGAGGGACTGACCTCTTTGAGGAACTTCATCAAAACGTCGCGTTGCCGTTCGGAGGTGACGCGGACGTAAACTTGCGGGCTGCTTTCCTGTTGAACTGCTGGCTTGGCGGGAACCTTCTTTTCCGCAGCCATCAGGCGGGGATTCAAAACAGTCGCGAGCATCATCAATGACACAGAGATCGAAACGATGGAGTTCATAGGAGCAAGGAGTTGGACAGAGTGCGGACAACCCACACGAGGCGATTCCGTCAGAAAGAACTGCTGCGTCAACGGTTTATTTTCGTTTTGTGAGCAAAGAAAGGATTGGGTCGCATCTGCCAGGAATCGCTCCCGGAGGTGAAGCCGGCGCGTCGAACGCGGCAGTGAGTTGGAGACAGCCATTCCGGCTCGCCGCCTTTCTTCCAAAAATCGTCGAGCGAAAGTCCGACAGGCTGCTACTCCATGGGTCCGGCAACCTCACTGTCGGCCCACTCCAAATTCTTTCCCGTGGAACTCCTCACCATCGCGACTCTCAAACGCTCCGCCGTCTCCGGCAGGACCGATGCCCGGCTGCATGCGCAGATCGACACGCTCACACGCAAGGACACCAAGGACGGCAAGCCCTACTGGGAGCTCGTCGCCGCCGACGGGGAGGGGAAAATCACGCTGCGGGCGTGGAGCGACGGGCCGGCTTTCGCAGTGTGCGAGCAGCTTGCGCCGGGCGCTTTTGTCGAGGTCGCCGGGGAGTTTGCGGCGAGCCCGGCTTTCGGCGTGGAGGCGCGGCGGTGGACGGCGCGGGAGCTTACGGCAGAGGAGCGCGACGCGGTGCTCGGCGGCACACCGGAGATGCGCGCGCGCCAGGCTGCGGA
>JBGSYE010000615.1:0-5037 GCA_041751075.1 Chthoniobacteraceae bacterium | reverse complement strand
TCGCCCTGCTGCGCGGCGAGGTAGCCGAGCGTCCCGGCGAGCCGGCGCGCGTAATCGAGCCGCGTCGCGCCCTTCGGCCCGAATTCCATCGAGCCGCTGGTATCGATTAGCAGGCAGAGCCGGAGGTTGGTGTCGGCCTCGAATTCCTTGATGTAGAAACGATCGCTGCGACCCCAGGTGCGCCAGTCGAGCCGGCGGGTGTCATCGCCGGGGACGTACTTTCGATACTGCGCAAATTCCAGCGACGAACCGCGCACGGGGCTGCGGTGTTTTCCCGAGACGCTGCCGAGCATCGCGTGGCGGGCGTGCAGGGGGAGGGCCATCAGGCGGCTGAGGACCGCGGGCTCGAGGATGTTTCGACTCTTGGGCGAAGTAGCCATCGGCTGCTTAGGAGGCTGGTTTTCCGCGCGCACGGCGCGGCGCCAGGCTGTGAATCCGCGCAAGTTTGGCGTCCCACAGGAGCATCGGCACAGGGTCGAAGATCACGACCTTGCCGCTCGTGCCGATCAAGGCGTTCTCATCGTGGAGGTCGTTCACTTCCATCCCGAGCACCGCATGGCAGTAGTCATCGGGGCGGCTCGCGGTTCCCACCGGTGAAAAGCCAGCTTCTCCCATCAACTGCCGCACCTCGTCTCGGTTCGCTCCGCGGATCGCGCGCACGTGCGCTTGAGAGACGAGCGGGAGCAGAGCCTCCTCGTGGGTGACGAAACCTTCCAACTTCAACGCGGTCGCTGGAAAGAGCCAGGCGTGGAGTTGGAGCCGCTGGAGGTACTCCAGCCAGTTGCCGTGGTAGGTCAGGTGGTTGCGTTTGAACCAGCGCTGCTTCGCGGGATCGAAATAAACGTCGTGCTCCGCGCCCTGCTGCTCGCCGCTCTCCTTCCACTGGTGCTCAAACTTCCGACCATCGCAGAGCATGCCTCTCCGCTTCGCCCAAGCCAGCAGGGCCGTCTCCTCCAATGGCTTTACCGAGCGATTGATGGCGAAATAGCCGGCCTTGCGGCGAGCCTCCGTTTCTTCCCTCGCAAACTCTCGCGCCGCAGACGTCGCAGTTGTGAGATGGCTTCCGCGTGCGATGTCGGAGGCTGCCTGGAGAGTTCTTCCGCCAGCCTTTTCTGCCGCGCCTGGAACGCGGTCAGGAGCGTAAGTGCCCGCTCGTAAACGCCGTCGGATTTCGTGATCATGCGCGCTCTGCATAGCAGCCCGAACATTTGGCGTCAAACGGCACCCGGTAGCGCCGGGCATCACGCCGCCTTGCTCAATTCCTCCACCAGCCGCTTCGTGAGATCCCGGCTCGTCACGCCTTCGCTCTCGGCGGTGAAGGTGGTCATCACACGATGCCTCAGGACTGGATCGGCGACTTCGATCACGTCTTCCATCCGCACCATGTAGCTGCCGTGCAGCGCGGCGCGCGCCTTGGCTCCGAGGATGAGATACTGCACCGCGCGCGGGCCTGCGCCCCAGCTCACCAGCGGCTTCAGCCACGCCGGCGCTTCGCTGCTGCCGGGCCGGGTGCGCCGCGCGAGATCGACGGCAAATTCATACAGATGATCTGGCACCGGCACGCGGCGGACGAGATCCTGAAAGGCCAGCACCTTCGCCCCATCGAGCACATGCTCCAGCTTCGGCAGCGCCACTCCAGTCGTGGTCCGCGCGATGGCGACCTCCTCCGCGCGCGATGGATAATCCACGCCGATCATAAACATAAAGCGATCGAGCTGCGCCTCGGGCAGCGGATACGTCCCCTCCTGCTCGATGGGATTCTGCGTCGCGAGCACGAAGAACGGCGAATCCAGCACATAGGTCCGTCCCGCCACGGTCACGCGGTGCTCCTGCATTGCTTCGAGCATCGCGGCCTGCGTCTTCGAGGGCGCGCGATTGATTTCATCCGCGAGCACGATGTTCGCGAAGACCGGCCCCTTCGCGAACTCGAACGCCCGCTTTCCCCCCGGCAGCTCCTGTAGGATGTCCGTGCCGGTGATGTCCATCGGCATGAGGTCCGGCGTGAATTGGATGCGCGAAAAGCTCAGCGACATCGTCTCCGCGAGCCGGCTGATGAGCAGCGTCTTCGCGAGGCCCGGCACCCCCATGAGCAGCGCGTGGCCGCGGGCGAAAAGGCAGATCGCGAGTTGTTCGATGACCTTTTGCTGGCCGACGATGATCTTGCCGAGTTCCTCGGCGAGCCGGCCATAGACTTGGCGGAGTTCATCGATCGCGGCGACGTCGTCTTGAGGGAGCGGTGCGGACATGGGAGTGGATGCGAGCAGGGTTGCGGGGGAAAAGCGATGCCGTCGTGCGGGGGGTGCGAGCGGCGCCTGGACAAGTGGCCTGGCGCGCACCACGGCGCGGTAGAGTCTTCTGTCCGCACGCTGCTCCCAGCCGCGCAGCGCGAAGGGCAGTTGCGCACGGGCCGCCATGTCCAGTCGTCCACACGCAGGAGAGCGTCTTGCCGTCCGGCAAAAGCAGCGTGGTCGGATGCCCCTGGCCTGCGGGCTTGTCGGGGGCGAGCAACGGCCTATCCGGCATCAGCACCGCATCGACTTCGGAAAGCTTCACCTTGAGCTCTTCGACCGATTGTTTTCCACCCGCAAAGGCGATGAACCAACTGCTTCTGCCTCGTCGGCGGACGGCACATCGACTACCCGCACACAAGGCCGTCGTGGAACGTGAGCGGTTTCGATCGCCGAGCGAAGTTACTCCGGCCATTGGCCGTCCACGAAGGGCTTCGGCGTGAGCTTTGCCGGATCGACGACGACGTGCTTCACCTTCTGACGTTTCCAGGTGTAGGTGATGTGGACGAGACCGTCCTTGGTCTGGATCATCGCTGGGTAACTGTATTCGCCGGGTTCGCTTTCCAGCACGAGTGCGGCGCTCCAGGTCGTGCCGTCCTTCGATGCCGCGAGATTCAGGGGCGTACGCTTGCCACCCCATTTGCCGGGCGTACCGGCGATGTGGTTGTAAACGATCAGGTGCGTGCCGTCCTTGAGCGTCACCGCATCGGTGCCGGAGTTGTTGTTGGGCAATGTGCCGAGCGTCATCGGCCCCCATGTTTTTCCGCCATCGTCGGAGCGGACCTCGAAGACGCGATCCTGCCGCGAGCGACCGAGCGCGAGCAACTTTTCGCCGCCGGGAAAGAGGATGCTCGGCTGGATGGCCTGAATGGCGACGCCGTCATTCACCGGGCCGATCTTCTGCCAGGTCTGGCCGAGGTCGCTGCTGCGCTCAAAGTGAACGCTCCACTTGCTCGGCTTCTCATGCGTTTCGTTGCTCGTCGGGCAGAGCAGGTCGCCGTTCCCGAGTTGCACCGGCTTGTTTTTGATCGGCCCGAGAATCCCGTCCGGCAGCCGGCGCGCCTTGCTCCAAGTCTGGCCCCCGTCCGCGGAGGTCTTGAGTTCGCCCCACCACTCTTCGGGGTTCGGCCCCACCTTGTAGAAGAGCATCAGCGGCGCGTCCTTCGGCTGAAAGAGCACGGGATTCCACGTCGGGTGCCGCGTGCCGTCGGGCTGCACACCATTCGCCGTCTCGACGCTCTCGGTCCACCTGCCATCCACGAGGCGCGAGACCCAGATGCACACGTCCGGATTCTTCTCCGCCGTGCCGCCAAACCAGGCGGAAACAAGCCCCTTGGGGGTTTCGACGATCGTGGTGGCATGGATCGACGGATACGGTCCGGTATCATAGATGAACTCGGATTTGAGCACGGCGGGACTGGGTGGGGCGGCCATGGCGTGGAGCGTGGGTGGGGCGGCCATGGCGTGGAGCGCGAGCGCGGCGGTGGCGATGAGGAGGGTGGGGGTTTTCATGGGAGATTGAGGGCGTTGAGGCGTTCCTCGAGGAGCGCGCGTTCGGCGTCGCGGAAACGGTGGAAAGGCTCAGCCATGAAATCATCGCAGATGCCCCGCAGGGAAAGCGCGCACTTTAGCCCCTTGATGATCGCCGACGAGTGATGACCGACCCGGTAAATGGAATCGCTGAGCCGCATCACCTGCGCGTGGAGCTCCCGCATCCGCGCGAGATCGCCCCCGCGCGCGGCGTGGAAAAGATCCACGTAGAGCCGCGGCGCGAGATTCGCCCCGCCATTCACCCCTCCATGCCCGCCGGCCAGCACCGCGTCGCCGAGCAGCTCCTCCGGCCCCATCAGGATCACCCAGTCCGGCCGATGCGCGAGCAGCCCCACCGCCCGGTGAAAGTAAGTCATGTTTCCCGAGCTATCCTTCAGGCCGATGATCCGCGGGTTATCCATCGCCCGGCGCACCGTCTCCAGCTCAAAGGAAACCTTGGTCAGCGCCGGCATGTTGTAGATGAAGAGCGGCAGCGGCAGCTCCGGCACCACATGACTCACATATTCCTGCAACTCCGGCTGCCCTTCCGGCAGGTAATAAGGCGGCGCGAGCACCACCGCATCCGCGCCCGCCTCGGCAGACCAGCGCGCCACTTGCAGAGACTCCGTGAAGGCCGTGTCCGTGATGCCCACGAGCACCGGCACGCGCCCTTTCACCTGCCGGCAGGTGCGTTCGATCAGTCCCCGCCGCAGCCGGTAACTCAAGCTCGGCCCTTCGCCCGTAGTGCCGAGGATGAAGAGCCCATGCACGCCACCGGCGAGGATGTGTTCGATGAGCCGCTCAAGGCCGCCCTCGTCGAGAGAGTCGCGATCACGCAGCGGCGTGACCATCGGCGGGATGATGCCGTGATATTTCGGGAGATTCATGAGCGGCAGACCATAGCGAGGCCGGCGCGGAGGTCATTCCCTAAAGGAGAAATCTTCCCCCGACCCGGCGCCCCCGCCTGAGGTGCGTGCAGCGGAGGTTAGGCTTCCAGCCTGACTCGGCGCGCGGGCTTCCAGCCTGCGTTGCTTTGGCGGCCGAGCGCTTTGCGCAGTTGCTCGCCTTCCATTCCAGCGAGTAGGCGGGGTCAGTCTGTGAAAATTGCTCCCGCTTTTGTTCAACGGAGAGCCGCTGGGATTCTATCTAGTGTAGTCCGTCACAATCAGCCAAGAATAAGCTTCTCTGTAAATCGTCGTCTGTTAGATTCGGTGGATGC
>JBGSYE010000614.1:0-5029 GCA_041751075.1 Chthoniobacteraceae bacterium | reverse complement strand
GAGTGTGGCTGTAAGCCCACTCGCTATTCCTGTCATCCTGAGCGGAGCGGAGCGGAGTCGAAGGATGACAGGGAGAAGCGAGTGGGCTGTCGCCACACTCGCTCTACGCGGCCATGGCGGCGGCGAGCAGGCGCTCCTGTGTCGCTTCGGCCCGGCTGAATTCCCCGCCGATCCGGCCCTCGTGCAGCATCAGGATGCGGTCGCTCATGCCGATCAACTCGGGCAGTTCGCTTGAAACGAGCACCACGGCTTTCCCTGCATCGGTGAGTTGGTTGATGATCTCGTAGATTTCGATCTTCGCACCCACGTCGATCCCGCGCGTCGGCTCATCGAGGAAGATCACCCGCGGCTCCGTGAGCAGCACTTTGCCGAGTACGACCTTTTGCTGATTGCCGCCGGAGAGCTTGCCCACCGCTGGCTCGAGGCCCGGCGCCTTCACGCGCAACGAACGGAAGACCTCGTCACTCCGGCGATGCTCGCGACTCGCATCAATGAAACCCGCGCGCGTCACTTTGCGCAGCGAGCTGAGGGAGAGATTGAAGCCGATGCTCTGTTCGAGAATGAGGCCGTAGCGCCGTCGATCTTCGCTCACGAGCGCGAGGCCGCGTCGGAGGACTTCCGGCGGCGCTGCGGGCGGCAGTTCCTCGCCGCCCAGTTCGACACGCCCGCTGCGGCGGATGCCCCAGGCGCCGAAGAGATGCATGAGCAGCTCCGTGCGCCCAGCGCCCATCAGCCCGCCGATGCCAAGTACTTCACCGGCTGCTACGGAGAAGGAAATATCGCGCAGGAAATCCGCGCCCGTATGCGCATCGGCCACGGTCAATCCATTGACTCTCAACTGACCATCCGCCGCGCCTGTGGACTTCCTCCTCGGAAACAGATCGCCGAGTTCGCGGCCGACCATGTGGCGGATGATCTCCGCCTTGCTCGTCGTCGCCGCATCCGAAGTGAAGACCGTCGCCCCGTCGCGCAGCACGGTGATGCGGTCCGCGATGGCAAAGACTTCGTCGAGCTTGTGCGAGATGTAGATGGACGCGATGCCCCGCGCCCGGAGATCGCGCAGGATCGCGATGAGCACCTGCACTTCGTGCTCCGCGAGCGCCGCGGTCGGTTCGTCGAGGATCAGGATGCGCGAGTCCTTGCGCAGCGCCTTCACGATCTCGACGAGCTGCTTCTGCCCGACGCCCAGGCGCGCGCACGGGAGATCGGGATCGAGCTGTACTCCGAAGCGCGCCAGCAGCTCCCGCGCTTCCCGACGCATCCGGTTCCAATCCACGAAGGGCCCGCGCCGCGGCTCCGCACCGAGGAAGATATTCTCCGCCACACTCATCCCCTCGACGAGCGCCAGCTCCTGATAGATCACCGCAAGCCCCGCGCGCTCCGCATCCGCGATCGTGTGGAAATGCGCCGGCTTTCCACCGACCCGCAGCTCGCCCTCGTAGTTCCCGTGCGGGTGAATGCCGGAGAGCAGCTTGATCAGCGTGGATTTCCCCGCGCCATTCTCGCCGCAGAGCGCGTGGATCTCGCCCGGTCGCAAATCGAACGAAACGTCGCGCAATGCGATCACGCCGGGAAAGCGCTTGGTGATCCTTTCCGCGGAAAGTATGGCCATCGGTCACTGTCCTCCAGCACCCCGGAAGACGTCCGCTTCCTTGTGAAAACCGTCCGCGATCACCGTCTCGCGCAGGTTCGCTTTCGTCACGGAGATCACGTCGAGGAAGACGCTCGGCACTTTCACTTTTCCATTGTCGAGTTCCGCGCCGGCGATCACGGGCCGCCGGTTCGCGAGCTTCACGGCGACTTCGGCGGCCTTGGTCGCGAGCTGCTTCAGCGGTTTGTAGATCGTCATGCTCTGCGTCCCGGCGACGATCCGCTGGCACGCTGCGAGTTCGGCGTCCTGGCCGGTGACGAGGATCTTTCCGGCAAGCCCTTCCTCAGTGAGCGCCTGGATCGCGCCGCCCGCCGTGCCGTCGTTGCTCGCGAGGATTGCGTCGAAGGGCAGCCCACCCCCGTCCGCGCCGGCCTTGGTGATCGCGGCGTTCGCGATCTTCTTCGCGTTCTCCGGCTTCCAATCCTGCGTCCAATCTTCATGCACGATCTCGATCGCTCCCGATGCGATCAACGGCGCGAGCACGTTGTCCTGGCCTTGTTTGAACAGGCCCGCATTGTTGTCCGTCTTCGAGCCGTAGATGCGCACGAGCCGCTTCTTGCCCGGTGAATCCGCAAACGCATCGACGAGGAACTTCGCCTGCAGCTCGCCGACCTTCACATTGTCGAAGGTCATGTAGAGATCGAGGTCGCAGCCGGTGATGAGCCGGTCGTAAGCCAGCACCGGAATCCCCGCATCGTGCGCCAACGCCACCGCCTTCGCGCAAGCCGCGCCGTCATGCGGGATGATGACGAGCGCATCGACGCCCTTCGTGATGAGCGCCTCGACATCCTTGATCTGCCGCACGTCGTCGCTGTTCGCATCCTGCACCGTGACATCGGCCCCAAGTTCCCGCGCCCGCGCGACGAACATGTCGCGATCCCCCTGCCAGCGCTCCTCTTTCAACGTATCCATCGAGAGCCCGATGAACGGTCGCTCGCGCTGCGGCGCCGTCTTCACTCCCCCGCCCCGCGAAATCACCAGCCCCGTGACGACGCTGAGCAGGCACGAAATGACGACGAGCGAGATGCGGAGATTCATCCGGGGAGACGGGGCGAAAAGAACGCGACGCTAGGACGCGACGCGCGCGGTGCCAAGGAGTTTGCCGACCTATACCGCCTCACCCGCGATCGGCTCCGCGCCGGAGATATCGAGGCAGGCGAGCAGATTGCGCGCTTCGATATTGGAGTAGCCGTGGCGGACGAAATCCTCGAGCTGCGGGAGCGTCATCCAGCGGAAGTTTTCCGGCAGGTCGATGCCCATGTCCCGCGGCAGCTCGAGGATCATGTAGCGATTCTGGTAGTGGTGAAAGCGGCCGCCTTCCTCGGAATGGATCGCGTCGTAGCGAATCCATTCGCGGGGTGGATGGTGGAAAAGATCGAGGAAGTGCGGGGCTCCGGGCTTGCCGAAATACCGCTCGGCATTCGAGCGCGCGACCGTCGCGGCGAGTTCGAAGAGTTCGCAATTGCCGGGGTACATGCAGGCCCGGACGAGGAAGTGCATGACGCCATGGCGGCGCTGGAGGAGGAACCCGTTCAGCCCGCTGCCGTCGTGGTGGAGGATCGGCTGCGTCCAGCGCGTCACTTCGCGCCCGCTGGCCTCGACGGCGATGGCGATCACGGAGAAATACTCGCCGCTCTCGTGCCGGATCGCGCGCTCGTCCATCCGCCAGCCTGCGATGCGGTCCACGGGCACTTGCTCGAGCCGCGTCTGGTAGCGGGCGCGCAGGCTCACGAGCCAGTTCACGAGCTCGCGCTCGGAGTGCATCGCGGAATCGCGGCTGCCGAGCCAGAGCGCCGCATCGCGGTGCGACTGCGCGGCGCCGGAGAGATCCGCGAGCGGCACGCAACTGAGCACCGAGCGCAGGCTCATATTCACGAGATTGTCCTGCTTTAGCAGCCGCTTCACCTGGCCGAGCGTCAGCCAGCAGAAGCCCTCGTGGACTGGGATGTCGTCCTCGACCTCGATGATCATGTTGCGGTTGCGCTTGCGGAGGATGCGCGCGCCCTGCTCGCCCTGGAGGCGATCCACGAGGATGCGCGCACGTCCAGGCTCGACGAAATATTCGTGATACGCCGCGCGCGTTCCGCCATGCACGCGCGTGTAGTTGCTGCGAGTGGCCTGCTCCGTGGGCGCGAGCTGCAGGCCGTTGATGTTGCCGGGCTCGTTCTTCGCCTGGAGGAGAAAGTGGCGCACGCCGCCGATCATCCGAGTGATCACTCCCAGGATTCCGATCTCCGGCTGGATGAGGATCGGCTGCTCCCATACAGGCACCGGGCCAAAGTCCGTCTCCACGCGGAGCCCCTGGACGGTGAAGAACTTGCCCGACCGATGCGCAATGCTGCGAGGGTCGCCGGCGATCTCCCATTGCTGCATCTCCGCAAAAGCGATCTCCCGCACCTCCATCGGCAGACGTATGCGCTGGGCCCGGAACCACGCCCGAAAATCCGCCAGCGAAAATACGGCACTGTCGGGCGTGAGACTCGACTCGAGGAAGGAATCGGCAACAGCTGCTTCGAGGGGTCGCATGGGGTGGATGGGGATTACTGTGTCAGTTGGCGGGTTGGGCGCGCGAGCGCTCTGCAGCGCGCATCATCGCGGACACCCGAGCTTAGCTGGATCGCTGGGCGATGGGAGTCGGTATCTGTCCGACATCCAGACTTCCACTTCCCGAAGTCTTGCGGCGGGCTCTCGCGCTACGCACGCCATTCGGCCTGGCGGCGTTGTTCCTTTTCCGCAAAAGCAATGACGTCGTGCGCATCGGGGCCTTCGCGGAAGCCCTCGGGGATCTGGGTGTCGTCAGGCCCGGTAAAAGTGCTGGGTGAGGCAAAGTGCAGCGCGATCTCGCCGAGCTGCACGGCATTGCGCGCGCCGATCTCGTGGAGGCCGGATGGACCGTCGAGCCACACCACGATCTGCCGCGCAGCCCACGCCACATCCACGTACGCATACCGCGTCCCGGCCGAGACAAAGACCGGCTTCCCCAGGAGCATGTCGTGCAGGGAATCCCGCGTGCGATCTCCGCCAAACATCGGGCCGAGCCTCACCACCAGCGCTCCGGCGCCGAGTGCGAGCAGCTCGCAGGCGCGCCGATTCCGCCCGTAGGATGTGCCGAGCTGCGTCCGGCACGAGAGGCTGGAGATGAGCACAAAGCGTTTGCCGCGGGCGGCGGCGAGAAAGCCGGCGGTCTTCTCCACCGTCTCCACGAAGTCCCGCTGCGGATCCTGCTCCGCCACCACGCGGCGCGCGGGGTTTGCGGAATGCACGATGATGTCGGCCTGCGCAAAGAGCGCCTCGGCGGAATCCCCGCGCTTCACGGGGAGCATCCGGTAGCGGTCATCCGCCGCGACGGCGCCCGCGATCTGCGCACCCACGTAACCG
>JBGSYE010000613.1:0-3424 GCA_041751075.1 Chthoniobacteraceae bacterium | reverse complement strand
CTGCGCTTCACCTCCGGCAACCGCGCCGCCAGCGTCGCTTTGTCCATCGCCACCGCCACGGGAGTCGGCGCGCTGCCCGAAGACAACGAGGGCCTGATCGACCACATCCGCGCCATCGACAGCGTCATCGTCGCCGCGTTTTTCGAAGAGTTGCCCGAGTGCAAAGTGCGCGTGAGCCTGCGCTCGAAGTCCGCGAAGGTCGATGTGAGCAAAGTCTGCGGCCTCTTCGGCGGCGGCGGGCACACCCTCGCCTCGGGCGCACGGGTGAAGGGCACGCTCTCGGAAGTGCAGGAGAACGTTTTGAAAGCCATTGACCATGAACTCGGACCAGCTTGACGGCGTCCTCCTGATCGACAAAGCCCCCGGCATGACCTCGCACGATGTCGTCGCGATCGTGCGCCGCTGCCTCGGCACGAAGAAGGTCGGCCACTGCGGCACGCTCGATCCGCTCGCCACCGGCCTGCTCATCATCGTCATCGGACGCGGGACGAAGATTCAGGATCTCCTCATGGCTGAGGACAAGGAATACGTCGGCGCGATGCGGCTCGGCGTAACCACCGACAGCCAGGACGCCGATGGCCGGGTCGTCGAGACGCGCCCCGTTCCGGACTTGTCCCGTGAACAGATCGACGCCGCCTTCGCCAAGTTCCACGGCGACTTCTACCAGATGCCGCCCATGGTTTCCGCGATCAAAAAGGAAGGCGTGCCTCTCTACAAACTCGCCCGCCAGGGCAAGACCGTGGAGCGCGAGCCGCGCTTCGTGCATGTGTATGCGCATGAGATCCTCGCCGTGAATCTGCCGGCCATCGAGTTTCGCGTCGTCTGTTCCAAGGGCTTCTACGTTCGCACCTACGCCTTCGACATCGGCAATGAGCTCGGCTGCGGCGCGCATCTGCAAAACTTGCGCCGCACCAAGAGCGGTAAATTCACCCTCGAACACTCCGTCACCGTTCAGGACTTGAAGACAAAGCCCGGCGCGGAGATCGCCGCGAAGGTCTTGAGCCTGCCGACGATTTCGCGAATGCGGGGGGCGTAGCGCCGTGACGCCCGCCCTCCATTCGATCGCCGAACTCGCCGGAATCCCCGATCCGCTTTACCTCGCCATAGGTGTCTTCGATGGCGTGCATCTCGGGCATCAGGCCGTCCTGAAGCGTGCGCTCGCCGACGCCCGGAGCGCGGGCGGCGCCGCGGTCGCCGTCACGTTCGATCCGCACCCGCTGCGCATCCTGCGACCGGAGCAGGCGCCGCGACTGCTCACCTCCACAGCCCACAAGCTCCAGCTCATCCGCGCGCTCGGGGTCTCTCATCAGCTCGTGATTCCTTTCGATCGCGAGTTCGCCCGGACGCCTCCGGAGGATTTCATCCGCGCGCTCGCCGCCGCGGCCCGTCCGCTGCGGGAGATTTGCGTCGGCCACGAGTGGTCCTTTGGAAAGGGCCGCGCCGGCAATCTGGCACTGCTCGACCGCATGGGGCGCGAACTCGGGTTCGATGAGGTCGGCGTGCCCGCCGTCGAGATCGATGGCGAAATCGTGAGCAGCACGTTGATTCGTTGCGCCATCGAGGACGGGTTCCTGGATCGCGCAGCCCGTTTCCTCGGCCGCGAATACACGATCCTCGGCACCGTCATCCGCGGCGCGCAGCTCGGCCACAAGCTCGGCTTTCCGACGGCAAACCTTGCGGCGCACAACGAGCAATTCCCTCCGAACGGCGTGTATGCCGTTGCCGCGCGGCGCAACGACGATACCTTCCGTGGCGTCGCGAACATCGGAGTGCGTCCGACCGTGGCCAATTCGAGCGGCGAACGCGTGCTTGAGGTGCATCTTTTCGATTTTGCCGGGGCACTTTATGGCGAGGATCTCGAGGTCTCGTTCGCCGAGTTCCTCCGGCCCGAGGAAAAATTCTCCAGTCTGGACGCGCTCAAGGCCCAGATCGCACTGGACGTCGGCGCCGCGCGGGCGGTCTTCGCCAGCCGATGACGGCGCGCCCGATCTGTAACCTCGAATCGCCGGCGGGCGTCTTCCGAGGGCAAATGCATGACTTCGCTCGCGCTATCCTGGCCCGAATTGTCTTTCGCGCCGCCGCTTTCTAGAACGGCGGCGATGCCCGACGCCGATGCCGATCCCGACGACGCGCTCGTCGCCGCGACGCTCGACGGCGAGGACGACGCATTCGCGGAACTCGTGCGACGGCACAAGCGCCGCGTCTTTGCCACCGCCAGCCGTTTCGCGCGTGATGCGCATCAGCTCGAGGACTTGTGTCAGGAAGTTTTTCTGCGCGCTTTCCGGCATCTCGGGAAATTTCGGCGCGATGCACCCTTCGAGCACTGGCTCGCGCGCCTCACCGTCACCGCGTGCTACGACTTCCTCCGCCGGGAGCGCCGGCATCGCGGCCAGCTCTCGCTCGATGAGATGGAATTCGATACCCGCGACACTTCGGTGGAGGCCGCCCTCGCCGCCGGACGCGCCCGCGAACTGGTGCAGTGGGCGATGGCGAAACTTTCTCCGGATGAGCGCCTCATCCTCACCCTGCTCGAGCTCGAAGAGCGCAGCGTGCGCGAGATCGCCGCGCTCACCGGCTGGGGGGAAAGCAACGTGAAAGTCCGCGCTTTCCGCGCGCGGCAGAGCCTGAAAAAAGTCCTGCAACTCAACCATGAATCCTGACGCCCAACTCGACTCTCTTCTCCGCGCAGCCCGCGAATCCGCGCCCGATACCTCGCGAGCCGAGCACGCCTTCGAAACGCGCTTCGCCGCGAGGTTCCGAGAGGAGCGCAGCGGTTCGTGGTTTGCGTGGGCTTGGCGGCTCTCGCCCTTCTTCGCCGCACTCGTGCTGGCTTCGGCCGTGTGGTGCCGCGCGAGTACAAGCATCGAAGCCGACGCGGACACCTTGCTCGACGCCGTACGGAGCGGCGGCCAACCCTCGATTCTCGCCTGGTGGGCGGAAGGCGACCGATGAAGCGGCTGCGCGGCTGTCTCACCGTGGTCTTCATCTTCGGCTGCGGCTTCCTCGCGGGGGGCTTCGCCGGCGCGATCTTCGGATGGACAGCGCTCTTCAATAAGATCGTGAAGAGCGGCCCGGTGGCTGTGCAGGATGTCATCGTCGAGCGCGTGCGAAACGATCTTCGGCTCAAGGGCGAGAAACGAGTCGAAGCACGCAGGATCGTGCAGGAGACCGCGCTCGAACTCGACGCCGCCACCCGGGACGTGCGCCCGAAAGTCGCTGAAATCCTAGGCCGCGCCGAAGAACGGATCAGCGCGCTTGCCGATGACGAGAAGCAGCGCACAAAGCTCCAGCGGACGCTCAATCAAGCCCGCCGCAAGTGGCAGCCCGCACTCCCGACGCCGCCAGGCACACCGTCTCCGAATGATGAAAGCGAGGGGCCGAGAGCGAGCGAGAAGTCAGAATTGTAGCGTCGGTCTATGACCGT
>JBGSYE010000612.1:0-4838 GCA_041751075.1 Chthoniobacteraceae bacterium | reverse complement strand
CAAAAAGATGGACCCGGCCAACCCGCTCGGCTTGGGAAGGCCCGCGAAGCAAAATCGAAAGAACAATCCACCTGCGCCGGGATTTCCGGCTAATCTCTCCACCCAACCTCCCGCCCCATGAAACGCATCACCCTCCTCCTCTCGATGCTCCTCATCGTCGCCACGTCCTTCGCCGCGAAGCAGCGACGACCGAATATCCTCTTCATCATCGCCGACGACCAGTCCCCGCTCGACTTCGACTTTTACAATCCGAAGACGGCCATGCAGACGCCGGTGATCAGCCGGCTCGCCGCCGAGGGAATGGTGATCGACGGGGCGTATCACATGGGGTCGTTCAGCGGCGCGGTCTGCACGCCATCGCGGCATATGATCATGAGCGGACGCACGGTGTGGCATCTGCCGATCGGACCGGGCGCGAAGGAGCATTGCCCGCCGGACATCGTGCAGAACACGATTCCCGCCGTCTTCAATCGCGCGGGCTACGCGACGATGCGGACGTGCAAGACGGGCAACAGCTACGAGGCGGCGAACAAGCTCTTCACTGTCCGGCATGACGCCGGCAAGCGCGGCGGCACCGACGAGACCGGCAGCGCGTGGCACGCGGAGCAGGTGCTCGATTACCTCAAGGATCGCGAGACCACCAAGGACACCAAACCCTTCCTGATCTACTACGGCTTTTCCCATCCGCACGACGAGCGCGACGGCAAGCCGGAGCTGCTCGCGAAATACGGCGCGGTGAATCACACGGACAAAAACTCGCTCCCGCCCGCGAATCCAAAACAGCCTGCACTGCCGCCAAATTATCTCCCGGCGCATCCCTTTCCCCACGGCCATCTCGGCCTGCGCGATGAAGTCGATGTCAGCGGCGTGTGGGAAAAGCGCGACCCGCAAACGATCCGCAACGAAATCGGTCGATACAACGCGTGCAGCGAGAACATCGACATCCAGATCGGCCGCGTCCTCGCCCGGCTCAAGGCGATGGGCGAGTTGGATAACACCTACATCTTTTACACCGCGGATCACGGCATGGCCATCGGTCGCCACGGCTTGCAGGGGAAACAAAATCTCTACGAGCCCACCTGGCGCGTGCCCTTTGTCGTCAAAGGCCCCGGCATCAAGCCCGGTTCGCGCGCGACGGGAAATATCTACCTGCTCGATACGCTCGCCACGCTCTGCGACGTAACTGGTGTGAAGGCTCCGGAGAGTAGTGAGGGCATCAGCTTCAAACCCGTGCTCGAAGGTAAATCTCCGACCGTGCGCGACGTGCTCTACGGCGCCTACTGCGGCGGCACGAAACCTGGGATGCGAAGCGTGCGCAAAGGCGATTGGAAGCTGATCGCGTATGACGTGCTCGACGGCACCGTGCGCGAAAAGCAGCTCTTCAACCTCGCCGAAAACCCCGACGAATTCCTGAAGGAACACCACGATCCCAAGGTCATCGCACTGACCGGCGTCACGCCAAAACCGAACCAGGTGAACCTCGCCGGCGACCCGCGTTACGCCGACAAGCTAAAGGAAATGGAGGCGCTCCTGCTCGCCGAAATGCGCCGCGTGGATGATCCGTATCGCCTGTGGAATCAGCCGGACGACGGACTCACACCGCCGGTCGAAGAACCGGCTCAGAAGCGGAAAAAGAAGTAGTAGCCGGGTCGAGCGCCGGCGGGTGCGTAAACCGCGCTACTCCGGCAGCGAGAGGGTGAACGACGCTCCCTTTCCCGGCTCGCTCTGCGGGGCGATGCTGCCGCCATGCGCTTGGACGATGGCCTTGGCGATCGCGAGACCGAGGCCGCTGTGGCCGGCAGTGCGCGCTCGGTCGGCGCGGTGAAAGCGCTCGAAGATGTGCGGCAGGTCTTCGGCCGAAATGCCCGGGCCGGTGTTGCTGACGGTCAGTGTGGCGGTGCCGTTGTGGCGCTTCGTCGCGACCCGGATCTCGCCGCCATCCTGGTTGTAGTCGATCGCGTTGCTCAGGAGATTCATCGCGACTTGCGCGAGGCGCTCGGCGTCGCCGTGGCAGAGGGTGGGGAGAAGATCGGCGTGAATGCGGATGCCGCGCGCCACAGCAAGCGGGCAGATGAGTTCGATGCAGTCGGTGGCGATTTTGGAAAGGTCGCACTCGGCCTGGTGCATCGGCTCCTGGCCGGCGTCGAGGCGCGCAAGTTCGAGGAGCGCCTCGATGAGACGGCGCATCCGTTGAGTCGCCCGCTGGCAGGCCTCGAGCGTCTCGCGGTATTCTTCCGCCGGTCGTTCGCGGGCGAGCGCGGACTGCGTTTGCGTGAGCATCACGGAAATGGGCGTGCGCAGCTCGTGGGCGGCGTCGGCGGTGAAGCGGGCCTGCTGCGTGAAGGCGGCGTCGAGGCGGGCGAAGGTGGAGTTGAGCACGCCGGCCAGCCTGCCGAGTTCGCTGTCCGTCTCGGTGGTGCTGATGCGGTGGGAAAGATCGCCGCTGGCGATTTTCGCGGCGGTCGCGCTGATGTCTTCGACGGGACGAATCGCCCTCGTCACGAGCCACCCGCCCACGACGAGCCCGGCTGCGAACACCAGCGCACCGACACCGAAGAGCGCCGCCGCGAGCCTGCGAAGATCGGCCTGTTCCGCCGAGAGCGAGCGGCCAACGAGCACGCAATCGACCGGCGCGGAGAATAGAAACGACTCGCGCAAATCGCCGCGCATGCGCACCACCGCGATGCGGCTCTCCGGCTTCAGCACATCGGCGGGCGCATTCGGAGAGCGCAGAACTGGCTGCTTCGCTTGCATCCAGATCACGAAATAATGTCCGGCGTCATCGTCAAACATCGCGGCCTGCGCGGGCTTGAGACGCAGCTCTGGCACGCGCTTTTTTTCCTGCCCGCGCTCCGGCGCGGCGCGCAGAGCGTCCACCAGGGTGGAGATGCGCGTCTGCAAACCCTCATCCATGCGCCGGAACTGCCGTGCGCGTTCCAAATGAAACGCCGTGAATCCAAACCCACACAACACCGCGATGAGCAGCGCGCCATACCAGAGCTGCAGCCGCCAGCGGATGGATCGTGGAAATCGCATCAGGCCTCGATGCAGTAGCCGTGGCCGCGCCGCGTCGCGATGAAGTCGTGGCCGAGTTTCTTGCGGACGTTGGAGACGTGAACGTCGAGGAGGTTCGAGAGCGTGTCGTCGCTCTCGTCGAAGAGGTGTTCGTAAAGCGCGGTGCGCGTGACGACTTCGCCGCGGTGCACCGCGAGATATTCCACCAGCGCATACTCGCGCGCCGTGAGCACGACGGGCTGAGTATCGCGTGAGACCGTGCGCGCCGCGATGTCGATCCGCACGTCATCAATCTCGACGACGGAACGCGCTTCGCTCGCGCTCCGGCGGATCAGCGCCCGCAACCGCGCGAGCAGTTCGGGCAAGTCGAAGGGCTTCACGAGGTAATCGTCGGCGCCGGTGTCGAGCCCGCGCACGCGGTCCCCGCTCCGGTCACGCGCCGTGAGTAGCAGCACGGGAGTTTTTTTCGTCTCGCGCAAGCGCCGCAGCACCTCCCAGCCGTCGAGCCGCGGGAGCATCACATCGAGCACGATGGCGTCGTAGTTCACGCTCTCGGCTTTGAACAGGCCGTCCTCGCCATCCTCCGCCAAGTCCACGGCGTAGCCTTCTTCGCGCAAGGCGCGTGCGAGGCCGCGGAGCAGGTCGGGTTCATCTTCGATGACGAGAAGGCGCATGAGCGGTAGTGAATGTCGAAGCCCTTACCTTAAGTTTCGATGAAGCGCGCGCGCGGGAAGAGCCGCGCATGGGAATCGAAAGAAGTTCGGGCTTCACGTTGTCTTAAGGTTCACGCTGGCAGACTGCCTGCATGAGAACCATTCCCCCTTTTGTCGCGATGAGTGTCGCGTTGGTGCTGTTCGACATTTTGCCACACGCGCACGGGCACGATCTCGCGACGGGCGAAGAGCACGGGCATTACGACTGGTCGGTGAAGCCGCCGGAGTTTTTCCTCGCGCAGGCGCAAGCAGCCTCGGCGAAGATTCCGGTGCATCCCATTGACGACGCACGCATCGGCCAACCGTCGCAAGCGGCGTCGTTCGCGGCTTTCGCGCCGCAGGTGAGGGTGCGATGGGATGAGCGGTTCCTCTTCGTCGAAAGCAACGGGCTGCCCGCGCACAACATGATGGTCGGCATCACCGCGTGGCAGCAGCAGGTGCCGCTGCCGCAGAAATACACGCGCGCCAATGCCTGGCAGATTCCGCTCGCGCCGGTGCCGGCGAAGGAAGTGATCTCGATCAAGAACCGCTTTCTGCGCGGGGCCATCGCGCTCGCCGCCAATGGCGTCCCGATCTTCAACCCGCAAAACAATCGCGGCGAAATCTCGGCGGAGATCGGCGAACTCGACGAGTGGGGCGGGCACTGCGGGCGCGCGGACGACTACCACTACCACGCCGCGCCGCTGCATTTGCAAAGCGTGCTCGGGCCGAAGCTGCCGATCGCGTATGCGCTCGATGGATATCCCATCTTCGGACTCACCGAGCCGGACGGCTCGGCGCCCGCGGGGCTTGATGCGTTCAACGGCCACACGACAAGCGCGCTTGGCTACCACTACCACGCGTCGAAGAAGTATCCGTATGTGAACGGCGGCTTTCACGGCGAGGTGGTGGAGGCGGGCGAGCAGGTCGATCCGCAGCCGCGTGCCAATGGGGTGCGCGAGGCGCTGCCCGGCCTGCGCGGAGCGAAGATCACGGCCTTCGAAAGCACCGGTGCCAGCAGCTACAAACTCACCTATGAACTGAATGGCGAGAAGCGCGCGGTCGCTTACGCGATCAATGCGGACGGGACGTTTCCCTTCGAGTTCCAGAACGGGCGCGCGGGCACGATCA
>JBGSYE010000611.1:0-8901 GCA_041751075.1 Chthoniobacteraceae bacterium | reverse complement strand
GCCGCCGTGCTCGCCGGCCTCGCCGGGCTGCAGACGCTCTGGGCCGGACGCGCGGTCTTTTTCCAACTCACCCCCGTCCGCGCGAATCGCGCAATCTACGGCGCGAATCCCTTTCCCGAATCCATCGAGATCGCGAAGTATCTCGACCGGCATTGCCTCTCCGATTCGAAGATCGCCGTCATCGGCTCCGAGCCGCAGATTTACTTCTATAGCCGCCGCCACTCCGCCACGGGCTACATCTACACCTACGCGCTCATGGAGCCGCAGCCCTTTGCGCTGAAGATGCAGGAGGAAATGATCCAGGAGATCGAGCAGGCAAATCCGCGCTACGTGGTCTTCGTCTCCGTGGCCACATCGTGGCTCCAGCGGCCGAATTCGCACCGGCGCATCTTCGAGTGGTTCGATCAATATCAGCGCAAGCTCCGCCTCGTCGGCCTCACCGAAATCCTCTCGATGGAGGAAACGAGCTACGCCTGGTCGATCGGCGGCGCGGCGGTGAGCCCGCGGACGAATGCCTGGATCGCCATCTTCGAAAACCCTGCCGGGAAATGAATCAACCCGTCGCCCTCATCACGGGAGTCACCGGCCAGGACGGCTCCTACCTCGCGGAACTCCTGCTCGGCAAAAGCTACGCCGTCCATGGCCTCGTCCGCCGCACCAGCAATCTCCTGCGCTCCCGCATCGAGCACCTGCGCAACGACGCGACCATCTACGGACGCACCTTTTTCCTCCACTACAGCGATCTCTCCGACGCCACGACGCTGCGCCGCATCTTCCGCAAGGTGCAGCCCGCGGAAGTATATCACCTCGCCGGCCAGAGCCACGTCGGGCTCAGCTTCGAGATCCCCGAATCCACCTGCGAGGAGGTCGCGATGTCCACGTTGCGGCTGCTGGAAATCTGCCGCGATCAATCGCAGCCCGTGCGCATCTATCACGCCTCGACCTCGGAGGTCTTCGGCTCCGCCGCGGAGTCGCCTCAGACCGAGGACACCGCATTCCGCCCCACGAGCCCGTACGGCTGCGCCAAAGCTTTCGCGACGCAGATCGCCCGCGTGTATCGCGACGCCTACGGCCTCTTCGTCTGCAACGGCATCCTCTACAATCACGAGTCGCCGCGCCGCGGAGAGAATTTCGTGACGCGGAAAATCACGCGCCACGTCGCGCAGATCAAACTCGGCCAGGCCGGCCGCCTCACCCTCGGCAATGTGCAGGCCCGGCGCGACTGGGGCCACGCCGCCGACTATGTCGAGGCCATGTGGCGGATGCTCCGGCACGAGCATGCGGACGACTTCATCGTCGCCTCCGGTGAGACGCACAGCGTCCTCGAGTTTGCCCAGGCGGCCTTTGAAGTCGCCGGCCTGCCGTGGGAGAAATACGTGCGCCAAGACGCCGCGCTCCAGCGCCGCGTCGAGCCCGGCCTCCTCGCCGGCAACCCCGCGAAAATCCGGCGCGAGCTCGGCTGGCAGCCGACGCGCTCATTCCACGACCTCGTCCGAGAGATGGTCGAAGCGGATCTCGCCAGTTTGTAGCGGCAGTCTATGACCGTCGCTGACCTGTGCGGGCGAAGGCGGCGCGGGCCTGCGGACCCACCGCCTGTTCCGGACCGCCTTCGCCCAGAAGTTTGCGACGGTCATAGACCGCCGCTACAAACGACCACATGACCACGCTGCACGCAGGCCTTCTCCTCTTCGCACTCGGACTCTCCACTCACTCCGCGCTCGCGGAAAACTGGCCGATGTGGCGCGGGCCGCGCCTCGATGGAACAAGCCTCGAGCAAGGCGTGCCGACGAAGTGGAGCGCCAAGGAAAACATCGCCTGGCGCACCGACCTGCCGGGCGAAGGACACGCCTCCCCGATCGTCTGGGGCGAACGCATCTTCGTCGCCGCATCGAAGACCGACACCGAGGATCGCATGCTCCTCTGCCTCGATCGCAAGACCGGGGCGATCCAGTGGCAGACCACCGTGCTCAAGGCTCCCGCCGAGCGCGTCCACAGACTCAACACCCGCGCGTCGAGCACACCCGCGACGGACGGTGAGCGCGTCTTCACCACCTTCCTCGACAACCGCGAAGTCGTCGTCGCCGCGCATGACTTCTCCGGCAGGGAAGTGTGGCTCAAGCGCCCCGGCGCCTTCACCAGTGTCCACGGCTTTTGCAGTTCGCCGATCCTCTACGAGGACAAGGTCATCGTGAACTGCGACCACGACGGCGACGGCTACATCGTCGCCCTCGCGCGGACCGATGGCCGCGAGCTCTGGCGCATCGACCGCCCCAACAAAAAGCGCAGCTACTGCGCGCCGATCATCCGCGAAGCCGGCGGGCGCATGCAGATGGTCCTCTCGGGTTCCAAATGTGTAACGAGCTACGATCCCGCCACCGGCAAATTGCTTTGGATCATCGACGGCCCGACCGAGCAGTTCGTCGCCTCGCTCGTCTTCAATGAGCACGCAAATCTCTTCTTCCTCACCGCAGGATTTCCCGAGCACCACATCCTCGCCATCCGCCCGGATGGCACTGGCAATGTCACCGACTCGCACATCGCCTGGCGCACCACGCGCGGCGCCGCGTATGTCCCCTCGCCCATCGCCGCCGGCGACTACTTTCTCGTCACCTCGGACAGCGGCATTGCGCATTGTTTCGAGGCAAAGACCGGCACGCTCGTCTGGCAGGAGCGCCTCGGCGAGCAGCATGCCTCGATCGTGCTCGCCGGCGGCCTCGCCTATTTCCTCAACGACGCCGGCGTGATGAACGTGATCCGCCCCGGCCCGGCCTTCGACCTCGTGGCAAAGAACGAAATCGGCGAACGCTGCTACGCCTCACCCGCCATCAGCGAGGGACAAATTTTCCTCCGCACCGCGAAGAGCCTCGTGTGCATAGGCACAAGCCGGCCGGCTCGTTGAAGCGGCCTACTTCACGTCCTCGACCTTCGTCAGTGTGACCGTCACCGTCTGCTGCATAGGGATGGTGAGCTTCTGATCCGGCGCCGTCGGATTGTTCATCGTCATCTCCATCTCCTGATTCATCTGCGTCTCGCGGGCCATGCCGAGCGCATTGTCGAACCAGATCGTGCCGCTCATCTTGCCGCCGGTCATCTTCATGCCCATCGCCTTCATCATCGCGGCGGGTCCGCTCGCCTCACCGCTCGGCGCCGCGCCTCCGCCGAGGTCAAAGTTCATCGTCCCCTGCACCGCGATCTCCGCGCACTTGGCTCCGCCGCGATCCGCCATGCCCTTGTAGGTGTAGGTGCCGGTGATCCCCACGGAACCGATCTGGGGCATGTTCATGCTGTAGCTCCAGGGCCAGGAGTCGCCGGGCTTCACCGGGCCGGCCGGCAGCCCGCGCAGGGCGCTCTGCTTCACCATGTCGGTCAGCGACTCCCTCGTGAACATCTGCGTAATCGGCATCCCGGCGGCGCCACCGCCGAGTGCGCCCACGAACTCCTCGAAGTTTTCGATCGACGTCACCTCATCCTTGTCGTTCGCGATCATCTTCAAATCCTTCCCGACCATCGCCGCGAATTGCTTGCCCATGCCGAGCTGATCGCCATCGGGCTTGGCCGAGTCAAAGGCCATCTCCTGCCCGTTCATGTCCATCTTCATGGTCATCCGGTCGTACTTCATCGTGAGCCGCTTTTGCTTCCCGTCCTCGTGCTTCCGCACCGTCGTGCTCATTTCCATGACCATGTTCATCTTTTGCTCCATCTTCTGCGGCCCGATCGCCGTGGTGCTGGTCTGCTCCATGGTCATGGACTGGACGTACTTCTTTCCAGTGAGCCATTGCTGCTTGAGTTCGATGGCCTGGCCGAATGCGAGTGAGCCGGCGGAAACGGTGGCGAAGGCGAAACCGACGAGGGAGCGGGAGGGGAATTTCATGGTGTGGGTGGAGTGAGGCGGGGAGCTAGGCAGAAAGGCGAAGGCCTGTCGAGCGCCGGGCGGTCCGGACGCCGGGATCGCAATCACTTTCGGCTCGTAGGGCTCACAATGATCTCCACTTTCAGCAGCATCTCCGGAAACTGATTTGCGACTTCCGCCCACTGATCCTGTCCCCCTATGTCTCCAGCTCCGCTGATCCTCATCCTCTGCACGGGCAACTCCTGCCGCTCACATCTCGCCGAAGGAATCCTCCGCGCCGCCGCCGCCGACTGCTCCCTGCGCGTCGCCAGCGCGGGGTCGAAGCCCGCCGGCCATGTGCATCCGCTCGCCATCGAAGTGATGCACGAAATCGGCATCGACATTTCCGCGCACCGCTCGAAGCACCTCAGCGAGTTTCTCGATCGGGAGGTCGAGACGGTCATCACCGTCTGCGGCAATGCGGAGCAGGCGTGCCCGATGTTTCCGGGCCAGGTGAACCGCCATCACTGGAGCTTCGACGACCCGGCGCATGCGACCGGCACACGCGACGAGCAACTCGCCATCTTCCGCCGCGTGCGCGATGAGATCCGGCGCACCTTTACCGCCTACGCCGCAGGTCGTCGCGATGCGCGGGCGGGATCAGCCTGCGGATGAAACGCCGGCATTTTCCCCGGCCTCTCGTCAGGTATGAATCGGCCGGGCTTCGGAGTGCGGCTCGGGCACGACCGTTCGCTTTCCGCCCCGCTCTTTGAACCACATGATGGCGACGTAGAAGACCGGGGTGAGGAAGAGGCCGAAGATCGTGACGCCGAGCATGCCGAAGAAGACGGCGGTGCCGAGGGCCTGGCGCATCTCGTAGCCGGCGCCACTGCCGATCACCAGCGGGAGAACGCCGAGGATGAAGGCGAATGAGGTCATGAGGATCGGACGCAAACGCAGGCGGCAGGCTTCTACCGCACCCTGGAAGCGATCCACGCCGTCGCGATCCTGAATCTGCCTGGCGAACTCGACGATGAGGATTGCGTTCTTGCAGGCGAGGCCGACCAGGACGACGAAGCCGATCTGCGTGAAGACGTTGTTGTCCATGTCGCGCAGCCACACCCCGCCGATGGCGCTGAGCAGACACATCGGCACGATGAGAATGATGGCCAGCGGCAGCGACCAGCTCTCGTAGAGCGCGGCCAGCACGAGGAAGACGATGATCACGCAGAGCGGGAAGATGAAGAGCGCGCTGTTGCCGGCGAGCTTTTGCTGGAGCGCCATCTCGGTCCATTCGGTGGTGAAACTCGTGGGCAGTGTTTTCGCGGCGAGCGCTTCCACGGTGGCCATCGCCTGGCCGGTGCTGAAGCCGGGCGCAGGCGAGCCATTGAGATCGGCGGCGGGCCACATGTTGTAGCGGGTCACTTTGTCCGCGCCGCTGGTTTCCTGCACGGTGCCGACGGCGCCGAGCGGGACCATGCCGCCGCTAGCGTTGCGCGTTTTCAGCAGGCGGATGTCATCCGGCGTGAGGCGGAATTTTGCGTCGGCTTGCGCGGTCACGCGGTAGGTGCGGCCGAAGAGGGTGAGATCGTTCACGTATCGCGATCCGAGGTAGGTCTGGAGCGTGCCGAAGATATTATTCAGCGGGACGTCCATGGACTTTGCTTTCACGCGGTCGATCTCCAGCCAGAGCTGCGGCACATTCGCGCGGAAGGTGGAAATGTTTCCTGCGAGCGTGGGATCCTGGTTCGCGGCCATCATCATCGCGAAGGCTTGTTCCTGCAGGGCTTCGAGACCGGCATTGCCGCGATCCTGGATGTAAAGCCGGTACCCGCCGGCATTGCCGACTCCGGCGACGGGCGGCGGCGGAAAAACTCCGGTGAAAGCCTCTGGAATCTCCGCCCGGAAGCGCGCGTTGATCGTCGCGAGGATTGCGGGCATCTGCAGATCCGCGCCTTTGCGTTCGGCGAAGGGCTTGAAGGGAATGAAGACCGCGCCGGTGTTTGGCTGGTTGCCCCCGAAGAGGTTCATGCCGGCGATCTCCATCGTGTCGAGCACGCCGGGGGTCTCGCGCGCGATCTTCGCCATCTTGTCCACCACCGCCTGGGTGCGATCGAGCGACGACGCATCGGGGAGCTGGCAGAAAGACGCGGCGTATCCGCGATCCTGCGTCGGGATGAAGCCCGTCGGCACGGCCTTGAATCCGAGCCCGGTGAGGAAGAGCAGGCCGACGTAGAAAAAGAGCACGATCACCGCGAGCCGCGTGAGGCGTCCGACCGTCCGGGCATACACGCCAGTGCTCCATCCGAAGAGCTTGTTGAAGCCGCGGAAGAACCAGCCGAGCAAACCGTCGATGAGCTTTTGCAGCCAGTCCTTCGCGGCGCCGCGCGGCTGGAGCAGGATGGCACCGAGCGCGGGGGAAAGGGTGAGGGAATTCAGCGCGGAGATCGCGGTGGAGACGGCGATGGTCAGCGCGAACTGCCGGAAAAATTGCCCGGTGATCCCGCTCATGAATGCCGTCGGCACGAAGACCGCGCCGAGCACCAGCGCCACCGCGACGACTGCGCCGCTCACTTCATCCATCGCGCGCCGCGCTGCATCGCGGGGACTCATCCCATTCGCGATGTGACGCTCGATCGCCTCGATCACGACGATGGCGTCGTCCACCACGATGCCGATGGCGAGCACCATGCCGAAGAGCGAGATGTTATTGATCGAGAAACCGAAGACCGACATCGCCGCGAAGGTGCCAATGAGCGAGACGGGCACGGCGATGAGCGGGATCAGGGAGGCGCGCCAGTTTTGGAGGAAGACAAGCACGACGAGGACGACCAGCGCCACGGCTTCAAAGAGCGTCTTCTCCACCTCATGAATGGACTCCCGCACCGAGACTGTCGGGTCGTACTGGATTTCGTAGGCAAGGCCCGTCGGAAAGCGTTTCCCCAGCTCCACCATTTTTTCGCGCACGCGATCGGAGGTTTCGAGCGCGTTCGAGCCGGGGAGCTGGAAGATGCCGATCGCCGTCGCGGGCTTGCCGCCGAGCTGGCTGTTCACGGTGTAATCCTTCGCGGCGAGTTCCACTCGCGCTACATCGCGCACCCGCGTGATTCGGCCATCGGCGCCCGTCTTGATCACGATCTCGCCAAAGGCCGCTTCATCCGCCAGCCGGCCCTGCGTGTTCACCGTGTATTGGAAAGCGGTCGCGCCGGCCGGCACCGGTTGCGCGCCCACGGTGCCCGCGGCGACCTGCACATTCTGCTCCTGGATCGCCTGTACCACGTCCTGCGCGGTGAGACTGCGAGCCGCGACCTTCTCGGGATCGAGCCAGATGCGCATCGAGTATTCGCGCGCGCCGAAGACATTCACGTCGCCGACGCCCGGCAGGCGCGCGAGTTCGTCGCGGATCTGCAGCAGTGCGTAGTTGCTCGTGAAGACAGAATCGAGCGAGCCGTCCGGCGATACGAGATGTACGACCATCGTGATGTCAGGCGACTGCTTTTTCGTCGTCACGCCGATGCGTTGCACGTCCTGTGGCAACGTCGGCACGGCGGTCGCCACGCGGTTCTGCACGAGCACCTGCGCCTGGTCGATGTTCGTGCCAAGTTTGAAGGTGACGTTCAGCGTCATCACGCCGTCGCTCGTGCTCGAGGATGACATGTAGAGCATGTTCTCCACGCCATTGATCTGCTGCTCGATCGGCGTCGCCACGGTCTCGGCCACCGTCTTTGCATTCGCACCGGGATAGCTCGTCGTGACCTGGATGGTCGGCGGCGCGATGTCCGGATACTGCGCGACCGGCAGCGTCATCAGCGCCAGCCCGCCCACGAGCGTGATCAGGATCGAGATGACCGCGGCGAAGATCGGGCGGTCGATGAAGAAGTGCGCGAACTTCATGGTGCGCTTACTTCGACGCAGCGTCGGATGGCGCTTCCGGTGGCTCTGGCACCGGAACTACAGGCATCCCAGCTTGCACGATTTGCAGGCGCGTCGAGACGACCTTCTCCCCGTCTGCCAGCCCCTTTTTCACGATGCGTTTGCCCTCAAAGATCGGGCCGGTCTCAAGGTTGCGCCGCTCGATGGTGTTGTCGGATTTCACCACGAAGAGATACTTCACGCCCTGCTGTGAGCTGATGACTTTGTCGTCGATCAGCACCGCCCGATATTTGCCGCCACCGGGAATGCGCATCCGCACGAAGAATCCCGGAGCCAGCCGCGGGTTCCACGTCTTGAAAACGCCGCGCGCTCGCTGCGTGCCCGTGCTCGGGTCGAGACGATTGTCCACGAAGTCGATGTAGCCCTCATGCGGAAAGCCCGTCTCGTTCGCCAGCTCGATGAAGGCGGGAATTTGCTCATCGACCGCCGACGTGCGTTTCCCTTCGTCGCGCAGCTTGAGGTACTTCAGCACGCTGTTTTCGTCCGCATCCACATAGACGTAAAACGGATCGACGGAGACCACCGTGGTCAGCACCTGATCCATACCGCCAGCCGTCACGAGATTGCCCACGGTCACGCTTTCATTGCTCACGCGACCGGCGATCGACGAGGTGATCCGGGTGAAGGCGAGGTTCAGCGCCGCCGCATCTTTCGCCGCCTGCGCGGAACGCACCGTGGCCTCCGCGCTTTGCAGCGACGCGGCTTTCTGGTCGAACTCCTCCGGCGAAGTGACGTTCTTGCTGCGGAGATCCTTGGCGCGATCGAAGTCGATCTGCGCGAGCTTCAACTGCGCGCCCGCCCGCTCGACCTCCGCCGCAGCCTTGTCTAGATCGGCCTGATACGGGCGCGGATCGATGACGAAAAGCAGGTCGTCTTTCTTGACCAGCGCTCCCGCTTTGAAAGCAACCTCCGTGATGTAGCCGGAGACGCGCGGACGAATCTCCACGGACTCGACCGCCTCGATCCGTCCGGTGAATTCATCCCACTCCGTCACCTCGCGCTCGACGGCGGTGATGACGTTGACGGGCAGCGGTCCCTGCGGCTGGACGGGCGGAGCTTTCTTGCAACCGGAACTGCCGAGCAAAAGCGCGGCGGCGCTCACGAGAAGCGCGGAGAGGAGCGGTGAAGATTCCGTTGTC
>JBGSYE010000610.1:0-7884 GCA_041751075.1 Chthoniobacteraceae bacterium | reverse complement strand
GCGAGCGCATCGCCGCCGCCGGCACCCTCGCGGAATTGCGCGTGCTGCTCGCCGAGCTGCGCCGCTTCCGCGTGCTCGATCCCGCGTGCGGCTCGGGCAATTTCCTTTACGTCGCCTATCGCGAGATGAAGCGCCTCGAGCGCGAGCTGCTCGTGCGTCTGCGCGACAAGGGCGAAAAGCCCGACCGCCTCGTCTCCGCAATCTCGCTCTCGCAATTCTTTGGCCTCGACGTGGTGCCCTACGCCGTCGACCTGGCGCGCGTCACCCTCATGCTCGCCAAGGAGCTAGAGCTCGCCGAGGCGAAGCAGACTGAGGAAGCCGACGGCCTGCTCGACGGCGAAAAGCCGCTCCCGCTCGACAATCTCGAAAAGCAGATCGTCTGCACCGACGCGCTCTTCACCGACTGGCCGAAGGTTGACGCGATCATTGGCAATCCGCCGTATCTCGGCGCGAAGCTGCTCAAGCCCGAGCGCGGACCGGACTACGTGAAGAAGCTGCGCAAGGCGTATGCGACGGTCCCAGGCATGGCCGATTACTGCGTCTATTGGTTTCGCAAAGCGCACGACGCGCTCGACGCGGGTGGTCGCGCCGGACTCGTCGGCACGCAGAATATTCGCAACACCAATTCCCGCATCGGCGGACTCGATTATGTCCTCGGAAATGGGGGCGTCATCAACGACGCCGTGTCCACCCAAGTCTGGAGTGGCGATGCGCAGGTGCATGTGAGCATCGTCAATTGGGAGAAAGGTAGGGTAGGCTTCCCGCCTGGCCCATCAAGCACGGCCGACGCGCCGCCTGAAAGTGACGCGCAATCGACGTCCGAAGGTTCCCGCGAGACGCGGAAACCGGCGGGCGGGACGCCCACCCTACCCGAGACCTTCCGCCTCGCCTTCCAGCGCGGCGACTCGCCCGAGAGCCCGTGGGAGGTCTTCGAGGTGCCGACGATCAATTCCTCCCTGTCCATCGGTATCGACGTAACTTCTGCGGGGCCGCTGCTCGCAAACACAAAGCCACAGCGCTGTTTCAACGGCCAGATGATCGGGCATCGTGGCTTCCTGATTTCCACGGAGCAACGAGCCGAGTGGGTCGCGCTCGATGCTCGGAATGTGGAAGTCACCTATCCTTACCTCAACGGGATGGATGCAGTGACCGGGGCCGAACTCAACCGTTTCGTCATTGATTTTGAACAACGCGACCGTTTCCAGGCGGAGGCATACCCGACTCCTTTCGACCACATTCGTATAACGGTATTGCCGGTTCGAGAGCGGAAGGCCGAGGAAGGAAAGGACGCCGACGGCAAAGTGCGCCCGCATCACAAAGCCTTCCTTGCGCATTGGTGGCGACTTTCGTTCGGGCGTCCCGAGATGCTGTCGGTCATCAAGCTTCTGCCGCGCTATCTCGCGTGCGCCTACGTGACGCGACGCCCAATCTTCATGTTCGTTTCATCGAACATTCGCCCAAGTAACCTGATTCAAGTTTTCGGCTTCGCCGACGACTACAGCTTCGGCATCCTGCAATCCGACCTGCACTGGCAGTGGTTCACAACAAAGTGCGGTAAGTTGAAAGGCGATTTTCGCTACAGCGCCGAAAACGTCTTCGACACTTTCCCATGGCCGCAGTCGCCGACGCGCGTGCAGATCGCGGAAGTAGCCGCCGCCTTAGCGCTGCGCGGGTTGCGCCGCGAGATCATGGGCAAACTCGGCTATTCCCTGCGCGAACTTTACCGCACCCTCGAAGAACCCGGCGCCAACCCGCTCCGCGACGCCCACGCCCGCCTCGACACCGCCGTCCGCGCCGCCTACGCCATGCCCAAAGACGCCGACCCGCTGGCCTTCCTCCTCGCGCTCAATCTCGACCTCGCCGCAAAAGAAGAGCGCGATGAAGCCATCACGCCACCCGGCTTCCCGCTTCTCGATTCAGAACGCCCGGCATTCGTGACGAGCGATTGCATCAGGGTCGAGCTTGCCAGATGAACTTCCAGTTCGATCCCCAGAAAAGCGCCAGCAACAAGGCCAAGCACGGGATCGACTTTGTGGAAGCTCAAGCGCTCTGGAAGAGCGTGGTCGTGCGTGCTCATGCACGCGACGCGGGCGAGCGCCGTGAACTCATCGTCGGGACGATTGAAGAGAAGTTCTGGACGGCTATAGTGACTCCTCGGGGCGACGCCATCCGGCTCATCAGTGTCCGGCGCGCGCGCCCGGAAGAAATCGAGCTCTACCGCTATGAAACGAACGACTAATCGCACGAATCTGATTGAGAAATTCGATCGCGGCGACGGCGTACTCGACTACTTCGCGCTGGAAAAAGCGGAAGTTCAACGCCCGCCGGAACGCGTCGAACGAACGAAATCGCCTTTACCGAAGGGTCAGAAACGCGTAGCGGAAAAGGCCATGAGCAAGAAACAAGATCGGACTGTTTACCGGCGCGGCGATGGGGACTGGGTGAACAAGCGAAACGACGCTGATCGCGCGTCGTCAGTGCATGATACCCAGCAGGATGCCATTCGCGCGGCGAAGGACATGCTGAAGAGCCAGGGGGGAGGCGAACTGACGACCAAGGGAAGAGAAGGCAAGATTGTGAGCAAGGACACCATTGCGCCCGGGAACGATCCTAATCCTCCACGAGACACTGAGCATTAGGCCCGGCGGGCGTGGCCCCCGCGCGAAGCGGCGAAATCCGCCGCTAAAGGAATCCCTGACAGGCGCGGCTCTGCGCGGCGCCCCCGGTGGCGGAATGGTGTCGGAGCGAGAATGTCATACTCCGGCGATGAACGATTCATGCCGCGCGCAGAATCTCGAGCGTTTTCCGATGCCGGCTTGCGGGCGGGACGACTCTGCGGGCGTTTGAGGGAAACTGATCCCAAACTTCTCCATCCAGTTCCCGGCCCGTTTCGGACTTTCGGACGCCGCCCCATTGCTTGAAGAAGAAGGGGACATTTTTCTCGAAGCATTGGTCGCGGATCTGGCGCACCCAATCGGGGTGCATCGGGCGGGCACCGGGACCGCTTTCGCCGCCGACGATCACCCAGTCGATCCCGGCGAGGTCGATGGGGCCGAGGTCTTCGAGCAGAGGCTCGATGGAAAGGAAGCGGACCCGCACGGGTGCGGCGCGCAGGAGGGCGATTCGGGGCAGGCCGTGGCGGCGGTTCTCGACGCTCACTCCCCACCAGATGTGCGGTTGCTCGGCTGCGGCGCGCAGTTTGCCCCGCAGGAGGGCGACCATGCGCGCGGGGCGCTTGGTGAGCACTTGGAAGGTGTGCCAGTCGGCCAGCTTCATGACCTGGGCGACCTGGGCGATGTAGCGGTCGGGCACTGCGTCGTGGAAGAGGTCGCTCATTGAGTTCACAAAGACCCGGCGCGAGCCGGACCAGCGCAATGGGTCGGCGAGTTTCTCGGGGACGAGACGGAGATCGAACCCGTGCTCAAACGGATGGCCGGGCACGCCCCGGAAGCGCTCGGCGAAGGTCTCGGCATAACAATGCGCGCAGCCGGGGCTGATCTTGGTGCAGCCGCGGACGGGGTTCCAGGTGGCGTCGGTCCATTCGATCTTTGATTGGGCGCTCATGGATCGATGATTGGAGCAGGCATCGCGTCAAAGAAGGTTGCGCTGACCCGATTCGTCAACCTTCAACGTCTCCTGCCAAAACTTGTCGGCCAAAGGATGTCGGCTGAACAATGCGAGGCGGTAGAGTGCCTGTCCCTCGCCCACCGGAACCTGGCGACTCGTGGCAAAGCCCTCTTCACCGACCTTGCCGATGAAGGCATCGATGGCCATGCGGCCAAACTCGGTCGCATCGCGATCTGGCCAATCGCGCCAGGCGGGCGAATCGAGAAACTTGTCGAGTGCGGTATTCTGACCGGCTGCCCGCTTGTATTGGGGTGCATTCCGATCGGGACTGGGTGCGCAAGCGTCTCCACGAGGACACCGACTGGTCACCTCACGAGCGCCTCGCAGATGCTTCGGACCAATCCCGGCCCTTCATAAATGAATCCCGTGTAGAGCTGCACCAGCGCCGCGCCGGCATCGAATTTCTCCAGCGCATCGTCCGCGCTCATGATCCCACCCACGGCGATGACCGGCAGCGGACTGCGCGCGGTGATGAAACGCACGACCTCGGTGGCCCGCGCCCGCAACGGCGCTCCGCTCAGTGGGGGCAGCGGGGTCAGCTTTAGAATTTCGCTCTCGCACGACGGGCGGGAGCGTCGTAAAAGGGTCGCCATGGCTCGCAAAGCTCGCGTGGAATTTCCCGGGGCGATCGACCATGTGCTCGACCGTGGAGATCGGCGGGAGGCCATTTTCCGGGATGACGCCGACCGGGAGCGGTTCCTGGAGACGCAGGGGGAAGTGTGTGACCGCACGGGCTGGAGCATCCACGCCTATGTGCTGATGAGCAATCACTAGCACTTGATGATCGAAACGCCGGAGGCGAATCTCGTGGCGGGGATGCGCTGGTTTCAGACGACATGGACGATGCGCTTCAATCGACACCATCGCCTGAGCGGGCACGCGCTACGCAAAGGAGACGGGCGCAAGGCCGCGATCGCCGCGCTGATCCGGCGCCGGACAGCCGCGCCCAATGCCTGGATTGCGCAAGCCCTGCACCTCGGGCATGTGAGTCGGGTGAGTCACGCGGTGCGTGCGGCCCAGAGTAACCGCTGGGTGGTGCAACTGGAACGGCGCGTGGTCTTAAATGAGCGAGATTGTAAAGCTGACCCCGGTGTTACGGTGTTATTTGGGCCGGGGGCACTCGCGGCCTCGAGTAAGACACCACGCAACGGGTTGCGGAAAATTGACGCGTCGCGCCAATGAATGCATCCTCGTGACATGAGTACGCTCGCTGAAATCGAAGGGATCATCCCGCAGTTGTCCGCCGAAGAGCTGGCGGAATTGGAGCGATTTGTCCGCTTGGCGCGGCGGGAGAAGCAGCGATCGAAGCCACATAGTGTGTTGGATTTGCAGCCCGTGCATCTCGGTGAAATGCTGCGGCCGCTCGGGGACCGCGAGGAGTGGTACGACGAGATGCTGGAGGGGCGGGTGTGACTCACGGGTTCGATACGACTTTTCTCGTCGCAGCAGAGGTGGCGGAGCATCCCGATCACGACGGGGTGTGGTGGAGGATTCGCGAATTGAAGGCGCAAGGGGATCGCTTCGCACTGACCGCGCCGGTGCTGGCGGAGTTTGTCCACATCGTCACCGATCCCCGGCGGTTCCGGTTGCCGCTCACGATGGCGCAAGCGCTGGTCGAGGCGCACAGATGGTTGGACGCGTCCGATGTTGAGCACGTCGCGCCCGACGATGACGCAGTGCAGTGGTTCCTCGACGCGATGGCGCTGCATCGGCTCGGACGAAAGCGCGTGCTCGATACGATGTTGGTGGCAACCTATCGCAGCGCCGGCATCACATCGCTGTTGACTCTGAACGCGTCTGACTTCGAGG
This sequence comes from Chthoniobacteraceae bacterium, assembly GCA_041751075.1. Lineage (GTDB taxonomy): Bacteria > Verrucomicrobiota > Verrucomicrobiia > Chthoniobacterales > Chthoniobacteraceae > JANNXQ01. The sequence continues at coordinate 2,448 of JBGSYE010000610.1, read as the reverse complement.
TCTTCGGTGAGTTCGCTTGCCTGGGCTCGGCCGCAGCACCGGCTCCATGACGTTCGGCGTTCCCGATCCTGCGTTTATTATCACCTTTCCCGACACCGATGTACGAAACGACGACCGACGCGACTCTCGATGAACTGCGCAGCAGCGCGCTGCTGCTGGAGGTCATCGCGGACAATGTCGGGGACTTGATCGGCGTGGTGGGCTGCACGGGGCGGCGCATCTGGAACAACTTCGCCTACGCCAGACGCCTCGGTTATGAGCCGGACGAACTGAAGGGAGCGACTCGATGGTGGAGATTCACCCCGAGGATGTGGCTCTCGTGCGCGAGACTTTCGTGAAGTCGATGGAGGAAGGCCGCGGGCAGCGGATCGAATATCGGATGCGACGGAAGGATGGGAGCTGGGTGACGCTCGAATCCGAGGGGCGGGTCGCGAAGAATTGGAACGGGCACGAGGGGGGCAAGGGGTCAAAGCTTACTATTGACAGTCAGAGGGCTGAAATGCGCCACAACCGATTGATCATTTTACGAGCGCCGCCTCGTAGCGCCGCGGAAGAAATCTTCCTTGGAGTGCAGGTTTTCGCCCCGCTCTACTTCCTCGATGGAGCGCGCAATCCGCGCCATCAACTCCGGGTCATTGAAGGGCTGAAAATGCTGGAGTTCCTGGGCCAACGATGGCCAGTTCCTGGGGGAGTGAGCTTGGGGAGTTCTGCTCTGATTTCAGCGAGGCTCATGACTGGATGTTTGCCGATTGGGACGGGGTGCGCAAGCGTCTCCACGGGGACACCGACTGGTCACCTCACGAGCGCCTCGCAGATGCTTCGGACCAATCCCGGCCCTTCATAAATGAATCCCGTGTAGAGCTGCACCAGCACCGCGCCGGCATCGAATTTCTCCAGCGCATCGTCCGCGCTCATGATCCCACCCACGGCGATGACCGGCAGCGGACTGCGCGCGGTGATGAAACGCACGACCTCCGTGGCCCGCGCCCGCAACGGCGCTCCGCTCAGTCCGCCCTGGGTCCGCCGACTCTCAGGGATCGAGGTGTGATCGATGGTCGTATTCGTCGCGACGATGCCGGCGAGCTGCTGCTCCTGGGCGAGGGCGAGGATTTCCTCGATCGGACCCCACTCGAGATCCGGGGCGATCTTCACGAGCACGGGCTTGCGGTCCACGTTATGACTCTGGATCGCGCGGAAGAGCACTTCCAATTGCGCGCGATCCTGCAGGGTGCGGAGCCCCGGTGTATTCGGTGAACTCACATTCAGGACGAAGTAATCGCCGAAGTGCTGCAGCCGCTCGAAGGAGAGCAGGTAATCGTTCGCCGCTTCTTCCAGCGGGGTGACCTTGGACTTGCCGAGATTGATCCCCACCGGAATCGCGGGCCACAGCCCTTTCATCCGCAGCCGGCGCAAACGGTCCGCGATGCGATCGCAGCCTTCGTTGTTGAAGCCGAGCCGATTCACCAGCGCCCGCGACTCCGGCACGCGGAAGATGCGCGGCTTGGGATTCCCGGGCTGCATCCGCGCTGTGATCGTCCCCACTTCCACAAAACCAAACCCCAGCGCCTCCCACGCCGGCAGGGCCACGGCGTTCTTATCCATCCCCGCGGCCAGCCCCACGGGATTTGGAAAGCGCAGCCCGAAGACCGTGCGCTCCAGCCGCGGATCATGCGCCGGCGTGAGCCACGCCATCGCCGGCCCGCAGCGCTCCAGCGCGCCCATCGCGACATGGTGGATGGTCTCCGCATCGCAGCGAAAGAGGAGCGGGCGGAAGACCTGGCGATAGAACGGAAATCCCATCGGTGCGGAGCTTAAGCGGGCACAATGCCGGCGGGCAATCATCGCGACACGGACGCCCTCTTCTCATCATCCTCATCGTCCTCCGACGCTGGATGATGAAGATGAGGAGGAGGAAAGGACGGCACTGACCGTCGTGCCGACCCGAAGAGCCCACCGAATCCCGGCCTTGCTCCCGCGCGCCCCGCACGCTGCTCTATCGCCACCCTATGAGTAGCCCTCGCCTGATCTTCGACTGCCACCTCGACATCGCCATGAACGCGATGGAATACAACCGCGACCAGCGCTGGACGCGGGAGAAAATCCGCCGCAGCGAAGTCGGCGCGACCGACCTGCCCTTCCGGACGCGCAACACGGTCTGTTTTTCCGAACTCCGCCGCGGACGCTTCGGCATCATCGTCGCCACGCAGATCGCGCGCTATTCGCCGCCCTTCCACAATCTTCCGGGCTGGAGCAGCCCCGAACAGGCCTGGGCGCACACCCAGGGCCAGCTCACCTATTACCGCGCGATGGAGGCGTGCGGCGAACTCGTGCAACTCCGCACCTGGCCCGAAGTCGAGGCCCACGCCGCGCGCTGGAGCGAAGCCACGGACGAGGAGGCCGCGCGGCTCCCGATCGGGTATCTGCTGAGTCTGGAAGGTGCGGACTCCA
>JBGSYE010000609.1:0-3375 GCA_041751075.1 Chthoniobacteraceae bacterium | reverse complement strand
GACCTGGCGGAGGCGCTGGAGGCCGGATGCATCGCCGGCGCCGGGCTCGACGTGCTCTCCGTGGAGCCGCCGCCAGCCGACCACCCGCTGCTGAAGGCGAAGAATTGCCTCATCACCCCCCATATCGCTTGGGCCACTCGCGCCGCGCGCCAGCGGCTCATGGCCATCGCGGTCGAGAACGTTCGGGCGTTTCTTGCCGGATCGCCGGTGAATGTCGTGGGCGGGTAGTGGCGCCGCGGGACCGTGGCAATGCCTCGTAGAGCCTCTCGATTCCTGCCTCGGCACATCCCTTGGCACGCGATCCGCCAGGGCCGGTCGGAAAATTTTTGCGGAAAGTCGGCACCGGCCAGGCTAGTCTGGGGGGCATCCGTTTCCGCTCCAGGAAGTTCATCCCCCCGGTGCGGCCCCCCAGCAGAATCCCGACCCATGATTTTCAAGAGACTCCTCAGTGCGACGGCGATCCTCGCTGCGTCACTGGCGTCTCTCCTGGCTCAGGATAGTGCCATCCCGGGGCCTCCCGAACTCCTCCCGATCGCGCTCGGCGACCTGCGGCAGTTCCGGCTCGAGGCAGGCAGGTTTCCATGGAAGCGGAGCATCGTGACGACCGTTTTCTGGATCGGGGAGGAGCCGACGAAGAACAACCCGACGCCGAATCACATCAGCTCGTGGGATATGAACTGGCGCGAGAGCTACGGCGGCACCGACCATCCGGATTCGGCGAAGCGCGTCAATTTTCTGCCCGCGAAGTTCACCCCAAAGCAGAACCCATTTTACGTCGCCCTGCCGTACAACGATTGCACGCGGGAAGGCTACAAGGCCGAGGCTGCCGAGGTGATCCCGTGGTTTAAGGAAGGGCCGCTGCCCGGCTCGAAGCGCTCGGTGCTCAAGGGCCGGTGGGTGGCGATCCGCCACGGGAAGCGTGTGGCCTATGCACAATGGGAGGATGCCGGCCCGTTTCGCACGGATCACTGGCAGTATGTCTTTGGCCACGACCGGCCGAAGCCAAACCTCAACCAAGGCGCAGGCCTCGATGTCTCGCCCGCAGTGCGCGATTTCCTCGGGATGCGGGATACGGATTTGACGGACTGGAAATTTGTCACTCTCTCCGAAGTACCGGCGGGACCGTGGGCGGAACTGGGGGACAATAATCCGATCGCATTGCGGAAGCGTGCGGAGGCGGAGCGCCTCGCCCGGATCGGGCGGATGAAACCACTCGCCGTCATCTTCGAGCAGAATCTCTCGGAGGTCATGAAGCTCGGCCGCGGTGGACTGCCGATCGAATAGCCGCGGGGGCGCGGCGCGGGCGCGTTATCCCTGGAAAAGAAAAAGCGGCGGACCGTTGCCAGTCCGCCGCCATGAATTTTTCAGCCGAATCGCCGGAAGCTCAACGCTTCCACTCGAGCGCGCCCTTCATGATCGCATAGACGTAACCGACGGTGAGGATGCCGACAAAGCTCAGCATGCTCCAGAAGATGCCGGGGCCGTGCGCGGCGACGAAATCGCGATACACGACCGCCCACGGATACATGAAGACGATCTCGATATCGAAGAGGATGAAGAGCATCGCCACGAGGTAGAACTTCACGCTGAAGCGCGGCTGGGCCGGCCCTTCAGCCGGCATGCCGCACTCGTAGGCGGAGTCCTTGGTCGCATTGCGACGCGCACTCTTGCCGAGGATCACGCTGATGATCAACGCCGAGGCCGCAAAGACCGCGGCGACGATCACCTGCAATAGGATCGGAAGATAATCCTGCATCGAACCGGAAACGGGGACTCAGCCCGGTCTAGGAAACGGCGGCCGGCACCGGAATGGGGCCGGGGACGGTTTGCAGCGTGGCGAGTTGCTTGGGGATGCCCTTGTACTTCTTGACGTCCTTTTTCACCATCCCTCGGGCAACCAGATTCTGCAGCTTCTCGTAGGCGCGCAGCCGGAGCATTTCTTCGCCTCCGCTGGCGGCGTTGCGAGCCCGCAGATTCGCGTGCACGATCTCAAAGAGTTCCTTGAACTCGTAGCTGCTGCGCGACGAGAGAACGGCAGCAAGTTCCTCTGTGACCAAGTCAGGGAGGCGGCGCGAAAATGCGGTTTTCTTGTGGATAGGCATAGGGCGCGCAGGCTACCACAGTTCGTCATTTCCACGAATGAAAAATGCCCCGGTGGCAAAATAACTTATGGCTGGGAAGCTCGAACATGTGACTTTTCGTCATCATTTTCAGAATCTCTGGAGTTATCTGCCGGTTTTCCCGATTTCGCGGGGCTTTCAGAGGATTGCGCGCGGGGCAGTGCCGGTGTCGTAAGAAGCGGCCGACTGGCATCCTTTCCGCGTCTCCGCATGGCGGGTGTGGCCGAAGTCCACGCGAAGGTCGCGAGACCCGCGAGGGCCTGACTGAAGCTCAGGCTGCCGATCGCCTCGATGAAGATCCCGTCGGCCGCGACCGACTGGGAGTAGGCACTCGGACCGAGATGCTGCGCGATGGCTGCGGTGGACGGCAGCTTTGCGGTATCGAAGTAAGGCCCCGTCCCGGGCGAAAGCGCGAGGGAAATCCCGAGAAATGGCCGGAAAGTCTCGTAAGAACGCTCGAAGAGCGCGCGAAGATCGAGATAGGCGAAGGCGGTGGTGGGCGCGCTCAGGCGCGCGGCGGCTTCCTGGAAAGCTGCGCTCTGCCCGATATTGGCGCCTCCGGTCTCCAGCCGCGCCATGTCGGCCCGCACGGCGGCTGCGTGCGTCCCGAGCACCGCGAACTCTGGCGCCAGGGCCAGCGCGGGAGCGGCTCCGCGTTTTCGATCGCCGGGGGCCTGATAGTGAATCACGCCATTCTGTTCTTCGCGCTGCCATGGGATGCCATTCGCGGCCTGGCCAGTGAGGGATTCGACGAAGCTCGCCACTCGTCCGGGGTCCCGCACGGCGAAGACAAACGACAGCGAAGGCGTATCCGCGGCAGTAGGCCAGTCTAGCACGAGCCCACACTCCGGGCCGAACGCAGCGGTGAAATCCGGCCATGAGACCACTTCACTCGCCAGCGCCAGTCCCGGCGAAGCCTCGAAGATCGCAAGCAATGGCGAAATCGCCGGTGGAAGGTCGAGGCGAACGGGGAGGACGAATGCTCCGTAGAGTAGCGACCCCGGCGAAGTCAGCGCCTGCGTGCGGCGCTCCAGCGGTGCATCCGCGCCGCGCGCGCCAGCAAAGAAAATCGTGTCGCGAATCTGAGCGCCCTCGAACTTCACCCCCCACGCCATCGGCTCGGATGGGTGGGGCGGATCGCTCGCAGCGGGAATCCCTGCGACACTGGCCAGCACCGCGCCCAGGTGCGCGAGGAGGCGGCTGGGTTGTGCGAAGACGAACACGTCCAGCTCGGCCGGCAGGGGCGCGGCGGCGC
>JBGSYE010000608.1:0-2206 GCA_041751075.1 Chthoniobacteraceae bacterium | reverse complement strand
GTCCAGCTCGCGGCCGCAGTGTCGTCGAGCGGGCGCCAGGCGCGGCCGGCGCTTTGCGTCAGGGAGCTGAGTTTGTTCGCAAAGGCGGGCAGATGATCCTCCATCGGCTGCAGGCCGGAGCGGACCGCGAGCACTTCGCCGAGGTACTGCGTGAGCCCTTCGTAAATCCAGAGCAGCCGCGTGCGCTCGGGACGATGGAAACTCGTCGTCACCATATCCGCGGGCCGGCGGAACTTGCCGCACCACGAATGGACGAACTCGTGTGGCAGCAGATAAACCGGCCAGCCTTTTCGTTTCTTCTCTTCGACGAGGCTGCGTTCGCCGATGCCATTGAGGCTGCTCTCGAGATGTTCGAGACCATTGCCAGGGAGGCGATCGCTGCACGTCACGAGGAAGTGATACTGCTCGAACCGTGCGCTGCCGAACAGCGCCAGCGCCTCGGCGACGAGCTTCCGGTATTGGCCGATGAGTTTGTCGTCGATCTGGATGGCGCTCGCCGCTTCGCTCGTGAGATGGAGGAACACGGGTGGCGAGTTCTTTGCCGTCAGCTCGATGGTGCGGAAATGCTCCCCGCAAATCAGCGGGCTATCCACGACGCGCCGCAGCGTCCCGGCGGCAAAGCTCACACCCTCCGGCGTCTCTTTTTCAAGACGAAGCGCGGTGCCGAATTTCCACCCGTCTGGCAGCTTCAGCCGCACTGTGGCGGTTGCGGTGTCGATCGCCGCGGACTCCGGATAAAGCAGCACCGTGTTCCAATTGATGACGCCCACGAGTGAATTGCCGAAGCTGTCCACGCCGCTCGAGTTTGTCGTCGGTTGATTGCAGATGTAGTCGAGTTTCGCGATCACACGATCCGCGCCGGGAGGGACCGTGACGAGGAAGCGATTCAGCTCCTCGTCATCGCGCCGCCAGATGAGCGTCTCCCCCTTCACTGTCTCGAAACGCAGCCCCGCGAGATTCTGCACCGGCCCGGCAGGCGCGTGTACGCCGGGGATCCACTTCGGATACCAGACGACCAATTCGCCCGGCGTGGCCGGAATCTCGATGCGCGCGTGGAGCAGCGCGCGGGAGATTTCCGTCGCATCGACATCGATCTGGATGCGCTGTGCGTGACCGGGTGGAGGGAGAAGCGCGAGCGCGCCCAAAAGAGCAGGAGTGAAGCGAAGCATGGCGCGCCGAGTTGTCGGTGGAATGCGCGGGCGAGGCAATTCCAAGCTTCACCCGTCGCGGCAAAGCTGATTGCTTGCGCGGCAGTTTCCATCATGAACACGAACGAGATTATCAAACGGCTCTACAACGAGCAGGACTACCATACCTGGGCCGAGAGCACCGGATTGAGCGTAGCCGAGGCGACCGTCTTCGACCGGCACCTCGCAGGAACCGCACGCGACGCGCGCATCCTCGACGTCGGCACCGGAGGCGGGCGGCTGGCCTTTGAGCTGCAGACGCGGGGATTCTCCCGCATCACGGGCATCGACCTGAGCGAACGGATGATCGATGCGGCCCGGGAAAGAGCGCAGCGCGAGCGCGCCGACGTCCGGTTCGAGGTGCAGGATGCGGCCGATCTCCATTTTCCAGACGGCTCCTTCGAGGTCGTGCTCGCGCTGCAGCAACTGCTCTCGATCCTCGATACTCCCGAGCGCCGCGCCCAGGCGCTGCGCGAGATGCACCGGGTGCTCGCGCCCGGCGGCCTCCTCGTCCTCAGCGTATTGAGCTGGGAGGGACGCCCCATCAATCCGTGGATCTCGGCGGCGATCGCGCCCTTCAAGTGGCTGAAAGGCGAGGGGCGCTTCGGCCGGCATTGCCTCCCGATCTTCCGCATGGGAGGAAAGCCGAACGTGCGCTACCTGATCGAAAGCCAGGCCTACGTTTATTACTTCACCAAGGAGCGATTTGAGCGCGCGCTCGGCGAGGCGAGATTCGATCTCCTCGCGCTGGACAGCTCACGGATGCTGGAAGCCAGCGCGGACGATTTCTCGCACGGCGGCTATCTGCATGCGCTGGCCCGGCGAATGAGTTTCCTGGCGGGCTTCTCGGAGTTCGCCGCACTGCTATAGGCCTGCGCCTCAGAGTCTCGCCCGGCGCCGCACCGACCGCTCCAGCGTGCGGATTTATCCGCCCCCGGCTCACCGTCGCCTTTGCCACGATATCCCCCCCGGAAGTCAGGCTTCCAGCCTGACTTGGCACGCGGGCTTCCAGCCTGCAG
>JBGSYE010000607.1:0-9825 GCA_041751075.1 Chthoniobacteraceae bacterium | reverse complement strand
GTTCATGAAAGCCGCGCCGCGATACTGCTGCGGCCAGCTTTCGCCGAGGTAGATCATCAGTCCGGAGTGCGCGTGCCCGCCGCCGACCGCATCGCTGCGCCCATTGCCGACGTGCGCCCGCTGGCCGGTGTAGTGGACGTGGTCGGCGATCGTCTTGATGTCGTCATACAAATTCGGGTCGAAGTGCTGCCCTGCCTGCCGGTGATAGTGCGCGCCTTGCACGACGTGCCAGAGATGCGGGATCACACACGCCTCGATGATCGCGTGGCCGTAGTCGTTGAAGTCGAGCCCCCACGGATTGCTCGTGCCCTCGGCGAAGACCTCGAACTTTTTCTTCGTCGGATGGAAGCGCCAGATGCCCGCGTTGATCTTTGTGCGCGCTTCTTCCGTCGCGCCAGGCGCGCCGACCGCGCTGTGGGTGAAGACGCCGTGGCAGCCGTAGAGCCAGCCGTCCGGTCCCCAGCGGAATGTATTCAGCGTCTCGTGCGTATCGCCGTAGCCCCAGCCATCGAGCAGCACTTGCCGCGGGCCGGCGGGCCGCGGCTCGTCGCCATCGGCGATCGGGATGAAGCTGAGCGTCGGCGCGGCGCCGATCCACACACCGCCAAAGCCGACCTCGATCCCGCTCACGAGATTCAGCCCTTCCATGAAGACCGTGCGCCGATCGAAGCGCCCATCGCCGTCCTCATCCGCAAAGACGAGGATGCGATCCTCCCCCTTCCTCTCCGCCTGGCGCACCGGATAAGCATACGCCTCGGCCACCCAGAGCCGCCCGCGATCGTCGATGGCAAAGGCGATCGGCTGCTTCACATCGGGCTCGCCCGCGAAAAGCGTCGCGCGAAATCCCGGCGGCAGCGTCATTGCCTTCGCCGCCTCTTCGGGAGCGAGACCGGCGAACTTGAACTGATCGGTCGGCACGACCACACTTGCCGCAGGAGTCTTTGCCGGCGCGGCTGCTGCCACGTCCGGCTTCTTCTCGTGAAAGCGGAAGTCGTCGAAGTTCAGGTGGCCCCAGCCCGAACTGAGTTCATCGACAAGGCGGATGAAAATCTCGCGATCCTTCTGCGCCGCGAGATTGACGATCACCGGCAGCATCGTCTCCGAATGGCGCCCGCTCGCGGTGAAGAAAACCTCGCCGGTGTCGGCCCGCACCAGTTCCACGCGCTCGCCCCTGGCGTCGCCGCCGCCGATGCGCAGCGTCGCGAAGGGATGCGTCACCTTGAAAGGCGCGGACGTGAGTGTGCCCTTCGGCGGATCGCGCAGCAGCTCGTAACCGCCGATCCAGAATTCGCCCTGATGATTGGCGACTTTTCCTTTCCCAAAAGGCCGCGTCTGATCGATCGGCCCGCGCACCGGCTGGCCTTTGAATGCCTCGCCCTCCGCCGTCCAGTCGCGCAACGTGCCGGTCTCGAAGTCGAGATTCAGCGGCTTCCCGTCCCCTCCCAGCGGCAGCACACCGGGCGGAAAATTCGGCCCTGCCGCCGCTGGCGCGACAGTGCGATTTGCCGGCGTCGCATCGCGCTCGACGAAGGCGGGATTTGCCTTCGGCATCCACTTCTCCCACTCCGCTTCGCTCACGGTCCTCTTTTCCTGAAGGTGGATGAACGTCCCCTTCTTGTTGCCGACGATCACGTCGCGCAGGGCGTCGCCATTCACGTCGCCGGTGACGAGCTGCGTGCCCACGCCGCTCACGTCGCTGATGAGATGCGGCACGAAGTCCACGTCCTTCCCTTTCCGCACGAGCTGAAACCAATACGCGACGGTCGGCGCATCAGGCTCGGGATCGCCGTGGCTGCCGTGCGCCCAGAACCGTTTGCCCACGACGATGTCCATCAGCCCGTCGCCATCCATGTCCGCGAAGTCGAGCGCGTGGAGCTGGGAGAAGACGATGCCGTAGCGATTCTGCGCCGGCTTGTCGCCCATGATGAGATGTCGGCGGAAAGAGCCATCGGCGAGATGCTCGTGCCACGCCAGCCCGTAGCCATGCGCCGCGAGACTGCCGATCACGTCGTTCCGCCCGTCGCCATTCACATCGTAGGCGTAAAACTGCGCGCCCTTCCCAAACTCCGCCGCGTGCAGCATCCACACCGGATCACCCGCCAGTGACGCTGGCTGCTCCCACCAGCCACCGGCCTCGATCACATCCGCGCGCCCGTCGCCATTCACATCGCCGACGCCGAGGCCGTGCGTGAATTTTTTCCACGCCCCCTTCGGCGAGATCGCGTGAAATTTCCACGGCTGCGCCGCATCGCTGGACTCCTGTTTCGCGTAGCCGAAGAAGCCGCCGGAATTGCACACGATCTCCGGCGCGCCGTCGCCGTCGAGATCCGCAAAGGTCGGCGACTCATTGTCCACCGGCTCGAAGATCCGGTGACGCATCCAGTGCCCCTCGCGCCCCTGCGGATTCTCAAACCACGACGCGTCCTTGCCGGGGAATCCGTAGATGAGGATGTCCGTCCAGCCGTCGCCATTGAAGTCGCGAGTGAAGGCGAAAAAATTGTCCGAGTACGCATTCTTGATTCCCAACGCGCCTTCAAAGCCCGGGATTATTTTCCCCTCACGCTGAAAAGTCTGCGTCGCAGGATAGTACTCGTGCCGCTTCGCAAAGTCCGGCCCTGCATACCAATACGGCCCCGCCACGATGTCCATCTTCCCATCGCGATCGAAGTCTCCGAATGTCGCACCTTCGCTCCAGAAGTGTTCGCCGAGGCGCTGGGTGGTGAAGGTGCGGACGGTGTGGTCGGCGGCGGATGCCGCAATGACTGCAAGGCTGAGCGCAAGAGCGGCAGGGGTGAGGATGTTCATAGTGGGAAGCATGCGGGCAGACCGCCGGAGCGGCGACGAAACGGTTCTCCCGGTAAACCTAGCAGCCTGCTGCCCCCCCCCAAGACTTCGTTGGTGCCTCGGATCGTAGCTGGCATGTTTGAACGCAGCGAGAAGCAAGACGGGTTCTGGGTGCCGGCCGATCGCTTGCCGGCCGCAGTGCCTTCGGCCTTTGATCGGCGGGTGGAGGCCACGCGGGAAAAGAGGGGTTTCGCCCGGAAGGTCTGAGACATCTGCGAGCCGGCGTATGCGGACCCTTCGCGCGGCGGGCGCCTGGCACGAACCGCTCTGGAGCCTGCTGATGAGGAACGCTCTTTGGTTCGGCCCCCAGATCGACTCGATTTGCCCTTTCGAGGAAATCCCTCAACTTGCGCTCCGCCAACTTGCGGTCCTTGGCCTTGAGGCTCTTCTTCATCTGCTTGCCGCCCCTTCTCACGAAGGCATAGTAGCGGCCATTGTGAGCCCGAAAAAGACTCTCCGCCACCCGCTTGAAACTGTCGTCCCCCGTAGATGTGCGCTTTATGAAATCTTGCATGGTGGATCATACAGTTACCAAAACAGGGCATGCGTCCTCTTTTTCGGTCTTCACTCGACCTACATAAATATCTTTTCCTGACGATAATGTGCCCGTAGCTCAGCTGGATAGAGCAGCGGTCTTCTAAACCGCAGGTCGCGAGTTCGAGTCTCGCCGGGCACGCGTCCCGGATGCGGACGCAGAATTCCTGAGTGGGCGCTTTCGCCGAAACTGCCGCCGTTGGCCCTCGGGGCTGCCAGGCTGCTTGCGGCGAAAGTGCCCGGCCACCGGAATTCACAATCGACCGCGGGACTCCGCGGGTCTATGCGTGATTTCCGTGCCTCTTGCCCATGCACCAGGAATTTCACCATCGATTTGCAACGGCGCTGCTCACGCGGACGAAGCGCGCGCTGGGCGTGGCTGCGCTCGCGATGGGCGCCTGCCTGGCGGTGGACATGCAGTACGTGATTGTCGGCGATCCGGGTAATCCGACGGAGCCGAACAATATCCACGGCATCCCAAATCTGGGGTCGGTTGCGGCGGCCTTTCGGATGGGGAAGTACGAAGTGACCAATGCGCAGTATGCAGAGTTCCTGAATGCGAAGGCGGCCAGCGATCCGTACGGGCTCTACGACGGCCGGATGGACGCCGACGCGACGCACGGAGGGATCGTCCGGGGTGGATCGGAAGGGAGCTACACGTACTCGGTAAAGTCGGGGTTTGCGGCAAAGCCGGTCGTCTATGTGAACTTCTTCGATGCCGCGCGCTTCGCGAACTGGCTGCACAACGGGCAGGGCGCAGCCAACACTGAGCACGGCGCGTACAGCCTGACGCCGAATCCCGGAAACCCGCCGCTCCCCGTGAATGGCGAAACCGTCGGGCGCGAGCCGGCGGCGTCCGTCTTTCTCCCGAATGAAAACGAGTGGTACAAGGCCGCCTATTACGCGGGCGGTGGGCTCTACTGGCAGTATCCGACCCGGAGCAGCACCGCGCCGACCGCGGAGCCGCCGCCGGGAGGAGCGAACTCCGCGACCGTCGGCGGAGTATTGAGCGGCGGTATGGTCACGGCCGTGGGAGCTCACGCCCAGGCCTTCGGGCCGTATGGCACTTTCGATCAGGGGGGCAACGCCGCCGAATGGCTGGAGACGACCAATGGCCCCTACCGGATCCTGCGCGGCGGGCATTTCAATAACGACGCAGCCGCGCTCGGCTCCGAGCAGCGCGGCTATGGCTTTGCAAACGAAGCCTATGAGCACTCCGGCTTCCGCGTTGCCTCGGCGATCCCACCGCCGGAAGTGCCGGCGCCGTCTCGCGGGCTCGGGAAAATCATGCCGCTGGGCGATTCGCTCACGCAGTCCCAGAACGATCTGTTCAGTTATCGCTACTGGCTTTGGAAAATGTTGCTCGATCAAGGGGTGGAGTTCGATCTGGTGGGCACGCTGATCGACAATGGCATCAACGGCTATCCTCCGTGGCCGAATCATCAGGGGCAGGCTTTCGATCAGCATCACGAGGGGCACTCCGGTTTGCGCACGGAAGAGATCGCTGCGCAGGTGAGCGGGTGGATGGCGGGCTACGTGCCCGATGTGGTTCTGCTCATCGCGGGAACCAACGACGCTTTGCAAGGGCGCGACCCGCCGGTCGTGATCGGGAATTTGAAAGCGATCATCGGGCATTTGCGGGCCCGCAATTCCCAGGTGTCGGTCTTTCTGGCCAAACTCCCGCCAGTGCATGCGAGCATCACCTGGCAGGGGACGCCGGTGAATACCGCCATCGGTATGATCAATGACTTGATCGCTGAGATCCCGAACGACCCGGCGCTGGCGGGAGCACGCATCACCATCGTGGATCTGAACACCGGCTTTGACTTCGCCACGGAAGGCCGGAGCGATGGCATTCACCCGAACGAGGCAGGCGAGCAAAAGATCGCGGCGCGGTTCTTCGAGGCACTGCAAGTATCGGCGCACAATTCGAGCCCAGGGGTCGATTCGGCGGGACACCTGACGATGACCTTTCTGCGCATTCAGTCACCCTTTCAGCTCACCTACACCGTCGAGGTCTCGGGAAATCTCCAGCAGTGGTTGTCGGGACCATCCGAGACGGAGCAGATCAACGCCGTCGATCACTCCAACGGCACGGAGACGGTGGTCATTCGCGACCGGAAATCGCCGGCCACGGATGGGCAACGCTTCATCCGACTGCGGCTGAACTACTGAGCAGCGCGAGCCTGCATTTCTGGCTGCTCACCGTGGCGGCGCCGCTCTCGCGAGCAGCCTGAAAGGCATGCTCGCGCTCCGTCAGTGATTGAAGAGGAACGCCGGGGTGTTGATGAGCGCCCAGGTGAGATCCTGCACGCCGGTGAGACGTTCGTTGCCCATCAGCAGCTTGCTCTGCGCGGCGTCCTGCCGGAGCTGGACCAGCTTCGGATCGAGGCGGATGGGTTCCCCGGCCCGAGCCAGCACCGCGCGGCGCTCGACCACCCCGGGGTCGGTCGGGAGGGGGAGTTGATGTTTCCCGAGCGTGAGGCGGAGCTTGCTCAACGCGGGATCCGTTTCGTTCCAATATGCGGCGATGGCCGCCCGGTCTTCCTTCGTGCGGGTCGCCGTCGGTTTCTTCAGCGCCTCGGCCACGGCGAACGGCAGGCCGATATTCAGCGGCTGCGGCGAAGTCGTGACCCACAGGCGGAAGCGGCCGATCGCGAAAGATCCGGTGCGCGGTTGGTTCAGGTCGATGCGGAGACGGGAGCCCTTTTCGCCGCCGAGTGGTTTCTTGAGGGCAAACGCGGCGAAGTGCGGAACGCCATACTGATTGGCTACCGCCCAGCCGTTCTTGCCGTCGCCTTTCTTGCCGTCGATCGCTCCCTTCACATCGTATTTCGCCTGCGAGAAGTCGGCGATGGCGCCGCTGAATTCGACTTCGTTGGTGGGTTGCCCGCGCAGCTCCCCGGCTTTCACGCTGAACTCGCCGAGCACGAAATTCCCGGAGGCGCGGCCCGGTCCGAAGTTCGGCTCCTCCGCGCTCGGCAGCACTTCGAGGAGGATGCCCGTGATGCCGGCGACCTTGGTGTCGGCGGTGACCGTGTAGTCCACCGTCTGCGGACGCTGCGGACCCGCCTTGATCGAGCCATCGGGCAGCTTCGTGAGGGTGGCGAGACTCGTGGCGCGCAGCTCGGTGGGCTCGAGCAACTGCCAGCCGGTGTGCATCCGCGCGATGGGCACGGTGGCCTCGAAGGCCGCACTGGCCGCGGCGAGCTTCGTCTTTTCGTATTCCTTCACCGCAGCGTCCGCAGCGGCGGCATCGGCGATGCGTTTCTTCTCCGCCTCGGCGACGCTGGGGGCGATCTCGCTCTCGTAGCGGGCGAGTTCGGTTTTCGCCGTGGCGATCGCCGCGGTGCGCTCCGTTTCCATCTTCGTAATGATCGGCGCCTGCTCCGCTTCCTTCACCGTCAGTTCGGCGTTCAGCGCCCGATGCTGGGGGTCGATCTGCGCCCAGGCCGCGAGCGTCTTCTTCACTTCCTCCTCCTTCGCCGGTCGGTTCAGCACGCGGAGGAAAACTTCATCCACGAGCTTGGCGTCGTCGGGCTGTTCGGCGACGAGTTTCGCGAGCGCATTCTTCGCGTCGCCGATCGCGTCGCCGACCGCGGGACCGCTGAGCAGGGCCATCACGCCGCCGAGCTGGAGGTCGTTGCTGCGTTCGCATTCGCAGGAGCTTTCGCGCGCGGGGCGTCCGAGATTTGCGAGGAAGCCGCTCGGCAGGTCGGTGCCTCCATCCGTCAACCCGGCCCGCATTCCACCGGGGAGCTTCGTGCCGGAACCGGTGACCTTCAGCACGGAATCGTAGAGCACCTCGGCGGGCAGGCGGCGGGCGAGCGCGTGGGAGTAGTTGGTGCGGTCGTCTTCGTTCCACGAGTTCGTCGCGATGGAGAGCTGATAGGTGCGCGACGTGGCGATGAGGCGCATCAGGTGGCGCACGTCGAATTTACTGCCGACGAACTCCTTCGTCAGATACTCCAGCAGTTCGGGGTTGGAAGGCGGATTGCCGGCGCGGATGTCGTCGAGCGGCTCGATGATGCCGACCCCGGTGAGATAACCCCAGATGCGGTTTGCGTAGCTCGACGCGAAGTACCGATTGTCGGGGCTCGTCATCCAGGCGGCGAGTTGCTCGCGCCGGGCGCCCTTGATCTCCGCCGCAGCGGGATACGGAAAGCTCGGTTCGACCACCTTGCGGGTGCGGTCGTGGATCATGTCGCCGGTCGCCGCGTCCTTCACGATTTCAAAGAGCGGTTTGGCTTTCTCCACCGCGGTGCCGACGATGACCTGCCGGCCAGCGGCGGGATCGGCCTTGAGTTCCACCTGCGAGAAGTACGCGCCGAGATGGTAATACTGATCCTGGGTCCAGCGCTCGAAGGGATGGTCGTGGCACTTGTTGCAGTTGAAGCGCGTGGCCAGGAAAAGGTGCGTGGTATTCTCCAGCGCCTCCGCCGGGTCGCGCAGGATCTTCCAGTAGCTCGCCGCGGGATTCGTCTTGTTCGACCCGGTCGCAGTGACGATCTGGCGGACGAATTGATCATACGGCGCATTCGCCGCGACCTGCTGCTTGATCCATTCGCGAAAAAGTTTAGCGCCCTCGGCGCCGAGGAATTTCGCATTCACCTGGAGCATGTCGGACCATTTGTTCGTCCAGTGCTCGACGAATTCCGGCGAGCCGATGAGCCGGTCCACGAGCGCCTCGCGCTTTTCCCGCAGGGGCCGCGAGTCGGCGGTGAAAGCGCGCACGTCCTCCGCGGAGGGAGGCAGTCCCGTAAGGTCGAGATGCACGCGGCGCAGATACTCGGTGTCGCTGCAAAGACCCGAAGGCTCGATCTTCATGCGCTCCCACTTCGCGGCGACGAGTTCGTCGATGCGGCTCCACGTCTCTGGTGTCTGCCAGGTGAAGCCGGAGCGGTCGCCCATCACGGTGAGGGTGGTCGCGGCGTAGCTGCCTTCGTAGCGCGCGAGCAGCGGGGCCTCGCCGCGGCGCAGGCTCTCGACGAGCCCGCCGCCATCGGTCCTGGCCACGTCCATATTGCCGCTCTCGACGAAAGCCTCGGCGGTCACGTCGCGCTTTTTCCCATCGCTGTAGCTGGCGACCACGCGCACCTGCTGCCGCGCACCGATCTGCTGCACCACGGGATCTTTCGGGAAAACTTCGATGCCGGTGACGCGCGGCGCGTCCATGTCCAGCTTCGCGCCATCGGCGATCCAAGAGCGGAGGATTTCGTAATACTTGTCGTCCATCTTGAAGCGCTGCCCGCCTTCGTGCGGCACGCCCGCCGTGGCTTTCAGCAGCATGAGCGAGTCGTCGGGCTGCGCGGCATTCAGCCGGCGGCTGGCGAGATCGTCCTTCAGCGAGCGCACGTCGAAGAGCGGGTCGTAGCCGCGCAGCGAGAGCTTGAAACCGTACTTGCCGTCCTTTGCGCCGTGGCACGCGCCCGCGTTGCAGCCCGCCTTGGTCATCACCGGGTTCACGTCGCGGATGAAATCCACCGGCTGCGCGTCGCGCATCTCGACGACGGAGACGGGCGCCTCGGCGGTCTGGCTGCCGAGCGTGATCCGGAGTACGCCCGTGCCGTTCTTGAGCGGCTTCACAAGGCCGGTCGCGCCGATCTCCGCGATGCCGCCTTCGACTTGAAGCTGCGCGATGCGGGTGACGTCCGCCGCTTCTCCCGAGGCGAGATGCGCCGTGACGATGACCTGGGCGGACTCGTACTTTCCGGTGAGCACGACCCGCGGCGGATGCACCTCGATTCGGGTCACCTGTGCTCCGGCGGGCAGCGCCTCCGGGGTCGTGGGTTTGGCCATCGCGGGTTCGAGGGCGTCGGCGAAAACGCCGGGAGCCAGCGCCAGCGCGACGAGAGAACTGAGGAGTCCGGGATGCTTCATGGGGGTCAGGGTTGTTGGAGGATAAGCTCCGGGGAGGGAGCTGTCTTAGCATTCTGAATCAAACCCTCCCACCAAGCGAGGGGGGCCTTCCCGGCCATGCGGGCGTCAACGAATGGACCGGGCCGGGTCCGCTCCGTGGCGGGTGCGGAGGGCGTTCAAGTTCGCAAGAGCCGATGCCTTGCCAGGTTCGAGCGCGAGCGCGCGGTGCAATCCCGCGACTGCTTCTTCCTCACGACCCAGGTGCAATAGCACGACGGCGCGATTCACCGCGGCGTCGGGATCGTCATCCGCGATGGCCCGCGCGGCGAGCCACGCCCCATCCGCCTCCTCCCAATGACCGGACGCGGCGAGCGCGTTGGCGAGATTGAACCACGCCCGGTAATAGTCGGGCCGCGCGCGGACCGCCTCGCGGTGGGCGGCGATGGCTTCGGGAAATTCGCGGGCGTCGGCGTGGAGGTTGCCGAGATTGTACCAGGCGATCCAGGCGCCGGGATTCCGCGCCACGCAGTGAGTCCACAGACTCCGGGCATCGGAGAAATGTGCGAGATGCGAGGAGGCCAGCGCGGC
>JBGSYE010000606.1:0-6006 GCA_041751075.1 Chthoniobacteraceae bacterium | reverse complement strand
CGGGCGGCCATCCAGCCGAGGGCGGCGGTGCGTCCGACATTGGTCACCAGCGCCCAGCCGAGGCCGGCGCCGAGCAGCGTGATGCGCCGCGGCCAGGAGAGCGCGAGGATTTCCCCGAGAAAAAGACTGAGCATCAGCGTGCTCTGGAGTGATCGCACACCGCTGCACGCCTCCTCGACGCCGAGGACGCCGGTCGGCACTTGGATGAGATTGCCGCGGGCGATGGCGTCCACCCCGAGCCAATGCAGGAGCTCCACGGAGAGGTGCGCGTTGCCCAGCATCAGCCGATCCATCCACGGATACTCGAGATTGCGGGGGATGGGGACGGCGATGAGGAAAAAGAGGACGGGAAACGAGAAGTGCCGCACCCACGGCCAGCCGCCCAACTGCCAGAAACACACGAGGCTGGCGGCGATGGCCACGCCGGCGAGGCACCATTCCACGATGCGCCAGTCGAGATTCGCCTCGCGCACCGGCATGATGAGGATGCTGGCGATGGCGAGCAGGAGCAGCGCGATATTCGACGGCCAGGCGCTGGCGGCCGGTTGCGGCGCGGGCGGTTGCTCGAACCGGACCTTGATGAGGTAGGCGGCGAGCAGCGGGACGAGCCATCCGAAATGGTACTGTTCGTTGAGGGTCCACTCCGGCGCGAGATGCCGGATCGCGAGCGCCCAGCAGGCTAGTGCAAAGACCGGGAGCAGCCACGCGGGCCAGTCTGTGCGAACCGGCTCGGCGGCGGTGGAGTGCGCGCGCACTTCAGGGTCGCGAGCCAGCGTGCTGCGTGGGGAGGTGGAGTTCACGCGATTGGATTATGCCCGGACACGCCGGCGCATGCTGCCGCCCGTGGTCGTTTCCGTCGCGGAAGACTGGTGCGTTGGCGTCACGGTTTGCGTGCTGGAAAATTTCTGCCGAACCATTCGGCACGACCATCGTTGTCGGCGAGAGGTCCAGGCGACCTCGTCTGAGGCGGATACTGCCTGAGCGCTATGGATTCAGCGAGGAGCGATTCACGATCAGGATCAGAGAGCGGGGGGACATACTCATCGACTTCAATGCGTGGTCCCCGCGCCATAGACGCCCTTGGCGCCGTAAGTGCCGTAGGTCTTGCCGGAGTAGTAGTAGGAGTCCTGGTTCGAGCCGCTCGGCACAAAGTTGAACACGATGCCGGCCGGTCGCGCGCCGACTTCGCCAAGCGACCGTACGGCGCGCGCCACGGATTTCCGCGCCGTGGAGCACGAGCGGACGACCAGGCAGACGACATCGGCTTCGGGCGCGATGAGCAGCGCGTCGCTCACGGCGAGGGTCGGCGCGGTGTCGATGACGACGCGGTCGTAAAGCTTCGTCGCCTCGGCCAGCAGGTCGCGCATTTTCTGCGTGGCGAGGAGTTCGGCCGGATCGGGCGCGCGGCTGCCCGCGGTGAGGA
Source organism: Chthoniobacteraceae bacterium (assembly GCA_041751075.1). Classification (GTDB taxonomy): domain Bacteria; phylum Verrucomicrobiota; class Verrucomicrobiia; order Chthoniobacterales; family Chthoniobacteraceae; genus JANNXQ01. Next base: position 4,583 of record JBGSYE010000606.1, on the reverse strand, counting down.
CCGAGAGATTCTCGATTTCGGAAGCGATCACCGCTTCGGAAAGCGCGAGGCGCCCGGCGAGCACGTCGCTGAGGCCCGGCTTGCGATGCTCGCCGAAGATGAGCGGGGAGACGGCGGGCTTGCGGAGATCGGCGTCGATGAGCAGCGTCCGATAGCCCTGCTGGCAGAGCGAGGCGGCGAAGTTTGCGCTGGTGAAGGTCTTTCCTTCGGAGGGCACCGCGCTGGTGAAGAGGAAGGTGTGCCGGGCATCCGCGTCGGCGAGCATCGAGAGTGAGGCGCGCAGCGAGCGGAAGGACTCCGCGATCGGCCCGCTCCGATTTGAGAAGACGTCGAGCCCGCGGGCGCCCGTGGCGAAGCGGCCTTTCTTCCGCGCCACGGCGGTGAGCACTGGCAGGCCGGTGGTGTTCTCGGCCTGCTCGATGGTTTTCACGGAGGTGTCGAGGGCGTTGATGCCGATGGCAAGTCCCACGCCGGCGAGGAGACCGAGGAGGATGCCCACGGCGTAGATTTTGATGGGATTGGCGGCGATCGGCGCGGCGCCCAGCGCGGTTTCATGGATGCGGATGGGGGAATCGGTGAGCCCCTTGGTGAGGTCGATCTCTTTGACCCGGCTCATCACATTGTCGAGCAGCAGGCGGTCGGCTTCGGACTCCCGCTTGAGGCTGTTAAACTCCACGGACTTTCCGGTGAGCTTCAGCAGCAGAGCTTCCTGTTCCTGGAGTTGTTTTTTCAGATCCTCCTCCTGCGCCTTGTTGTGATCCTGCTCGTTGCTCAGGAGGCCGATCACGTTTTGGAGCGCGACCTTGCGATCGGCGATGAGGGAGTCGAGCTGGGTGCGGAGCGCGATGTAGGTGGGATGCTTCGCGCGGTAGCGCTGGCTGATGATGAGGAGCTGCCGCTCCTGCTCAGCGATGGCCTCGGTGAGGCGCGCGATCTTCGGCTCCTGGAGGACGCTGAGCAGGCGCAGCAGTTCATCCACATTGGTCGGGTCCGCGCGCACCACTTTCATGTCCGTATCGAGCTGATACGACTTCTGCTCGAGCGCGGAGAGCTTGGCGGTGAGCTCCGCGAGCCGGTCCTGTGCGGTCTGCTGCATGGTCTCGAGCGAGGCGGCCTTTTCGCGTTCGCGGAAGCTCTGCATGGCCTCGTCGGAGACCTGCATCTTTTTCCTCAGTCGTTCGGATTCCTCGATCAGGTATTGATTGGCGGAGCGATTGGCTTCGGTCCGTTTTTCAAAGATGTAGCGCAGGTATTCGTCGGCGATTCCATTGGCCAGATTGGTCGCCGCGACGGCGTTGGGGTGGGTGACGAGGATGTCGATGAGCCGCGTGTTTTTCCGGTATCCGGCGCTGATCATGGGCACCAGTGCGGCGGCGGCGTCGGCGGTGGTGAGCTTCCGGCCCTCGACGACCATCTGCGGGGTGCGGAAGATCGGATCGTCGGCGAGTTTCATCCGCTCGGCGACGCGTTGCGCAAAGGGATAGCTGCCGAGCTGATCGACGATCGTATTGATCATGTCGAGGCTGCGGATCTGCTCCTCGCGGACGCCCTTTACGTCCTTGAGCACGCGGTCCTGCTCCTGTTCGAGGAAGAGGACGGATCGCGCGCGAAAGACCGTCTCCTGACCAGAAAGATAGATCGCTGCGAAGATCCCCCCGAGCACCACGGTGAGGAGCACGATCCAGAGCCGCTGGCGGACGGCATGGTAATACCCGTGCCAATCCGTGCCCGCGCTCTCCGTGCCGGAAGCCTGTGCCAGCAGAGCGGTGAGGTCGTGTTCCTTCATGGGAGAACGCAAAGGGAAAGGGGCAGGGCGGGCCGGAAGTTTGCGGGCCGGATTCAAAACCAGCTCTCTCCGACGGTGATCACGTCGCCGGGCAGGACGGTGAAGGATTCCCTGCCGCTGGTGGCGAGCTTCTTCGCGTTCACCTTGATCGAGCCCTCCGCGCCGCCTTCTGCCGTGCGCCGGACGATCACCTTGCCCCGATCGGCGCTCCGGGTGAACCCACCGGCGATGCCGACGGCCTCGAGGAGGCTGAGGCTGCGCCCGCCGGGGAGGGGATAAGCGCCAGGCTTCGCGACCTGCCCGAGGATGGTGAACTGCCGCTGCGCGAAATCGACGAGATTGAGATAGATCTGCGGATTGACGAGGTAGTCGGCGTCGTAGCGTTTGCGGATGACTTCGCGGGCCTCGCGGATGGTGAGGCCGGAGACCTTTACCTCGCCGACGAGTGGGAGCTGCACCGAGCCGTCGCTGGCCACCTTGCTCCGCGTCGTGAGGTCGGGCTCGCGGAAGATCGACATCTCGAGGGTATCCGCATTCGAGACCACGTAGTCGCCCGCGGCGGAAGAGATCACGCCGCCGCCGCCAGAGTTGGTCGGAGCCGGGGCCGATCGGATTTCGATCGGTTCCTGTTGAAGCGTCTGGAACCTGGGCTCGGCGCGAGGGGGCACGGCGGAGGCCGGGGCGGCAACGGCGCGAGGTGCTTGAGCAGTGGCCACCGTCGCTCCGAGGATCAGGAAAGCTCCAAAGGCAGCGATCGAGTGGGGAAGGCCTTTCATCAAGAATTCGGGCGGGTCGGGAGGATCGTCATAAGAGCTAGAAAGTCAAACGTAAACTCAGGCTGGCGCGGGTCTCTTCCGCACCTCCCGCGCCTGTATCGGAGCCGGATTGCGAGGCAGTCCGGTAGAGCGCCTGGAGGGAGAGCCAGCGGCTGAACTCGTACGAGAAGGTGGCTCCGTAAAAGGTGTAGGGCTCGAGCTGGGCGGAAGTCTGGACGGTATTGACGTCTTCGTATTGCTCCCACCCGCCCGAGAGCGTCAGCGAACCGCGCTGGAAGAGCCGCTGCGTCGCGGAGGCGAGGAAGCCGCGGGAGATCCTGTTCTGGCCAAAGGAGAGCGTCGATGCCCCGCTCAATTGGTAGGCGGAAAGGTTGAACCCGGTGGTCTCTCGCGGGAGCCAATTGAGAGCAAAGGAAAACTCGGGCTCCGTAGCCGTCGCTTCCAGGCCGAAATAGAGCCGCGCACCGATTTTGCCGGTGGGTTTGTAGTTGGCGGTCAGAGAATAGACGTTGCGCAGCCCGTCCTGAGCGTTCGACGAGGCGGCGGTGGTCTCGGTCACCCCGACGCCGATGCTGGCTTCGAGGGCGAGTTTACTGGTCGCCGCCAAGGTCGCCCGCACCTGCGCCTGGGAGTAGCTCCGGTCTTCGGTGAATCCACTGCCGAAAGTGCGCGAGTCCTGGCCGGTGCTCACCTCCAGGCGGAGTCGCGACTTTCCCGTGATGAAATAGTCGGCGTAAAACGAGCCCCCGAACCGGGAAAAGACATCCGAGGAACTGCTCCCGGGCAGCGTGTTCTTTTCGTAGCTCCCCGAGAGCAGCACTCCCGCGCGGGTGTATTCGGTCAGTTGATAGTCGGCGGAGAGCGCCTCGCTGGCCGTGAGCCGGTCCTGATTGGTCCCACGATTTGTATCGAACCCGCTCCCAAAGGCCGCACCGCCGCTGGAGCGCACGGTGAGGCGCGAGAGCGTGACACGGAAATCCAGACCCGCGGACTGCGAAGGGATCGCTTCCTCCGGCGCCCGCGCCTCCTGGCCGGGAATGATTTGCTCCTCGGTGATCTCCGGCTGGCGCTCCTCGCGGAATCCGGGAATGACCGTCCGGATCGGACCATTGAAGACCACGCGGTCGCGGCTCGGATCGCGCACTTGCACAGTCCGCTCTGGCTGGACCACCACCGTCACCCGCTGGTCGGGAGTCCCGGGGCTGCCGCCGGCGGCGACGTAGTCGCGGTCGAAGTAGTACAAGTAACCCACGGAGTAGCGCGCGGAGACCGTCCAGGGTCCGACCTCGCGATCGTAAAAAGCCGCCAGCACCGGCGCAGCAAAAAAGCTGCTCGTGGAAGGCTGGTCGGTGAAGGTGACATTGGCCTGCTGGCTGGTGTACTCGATGCCGGCGCTCATTCCCACGCGGAAGACCACCGGGCCGGTGCGAAAGATGGAGCGTAGCGAACCTGCCAGTTCGCTTCCAAAACCTTCGTCCGCATCCTTCAGCGGAATCCCCGGCCCCACCTCGAGCTGCGGGCGATCCACCTGCAGATCCGCCCATCGCGAGCGAAACTCCGTCTCGCGCACGGTGGAGACCGTCTGCGCCATGAGGTGCGTCCCGGCAAGCCACCCGAGCGCCAGCCCCCGGGTGAAGGCGGTCGCGGAGCGGAAAAGTGGAACGCTGGGAAATTGAGGGAACAGGTCTGGCTGCAAAGATGGCCCGGGAACCGAGCCGCCGAGGGTGCTAGCTCCGCAGCGGGTGGGGTGTCGAGATTCGAGTGCGGCGCTTTCCTTCTCGCGAGTGACCCACCTCCCCGCCACACGCTCACTTGACAGAGGCCGGGAGTTCCGGTTTGGCTCCGCGGTGATCGAGCACTCTGTTGCCACCCCCTCCCAGGCCTCGCCAGTGGCGCCTCCCGCCAGGCCCCTCTCGCTCATCGCATTTCTCCTCATCTTCGTCGGCGCCGCCGCCTCGGTCCTCCTCGCAGGCGGGCCACAGCAGGCCTGCCTCGGCGCTTTCCTGCTCGTCGCGGGGGGC
>JBGSYE010000605.1:0-5612 GCA_041751075.1 Chthoniobacteraceae bacterium | reverse complement strand
CGTCGCGCGTGTGGGCGAATGTGCGCGAGGCGCACCTCGGGCTCGTGCTGCTCGGCGCCTTGCTCTGCCTGCTCACGGTGGGGATCGCTGGCTGGCGCTCGTATCGGCTACTCCGGGCGATTGGATTGAATATGTCGCTCGGCGCGGTCACGGCGATCGCGCAGATCGGGCAATTCTTTCTCCTCTTCCTGCCGGGACCGGCAGGGGACGATCTCACGCGGATGCTGTACCTCTCGCGGGTTGCGAAGGGCAGGGTGGGGGAAGTGTGCGCGACGGTGCTGCTCGATCGCTGCATCGGGCTCGCGAGCGTGCTCGCCCTCGCGCTGCTCTGCATCCCGTGGCAGTGGGATCTGCTCGCCTCGTCGCGGCAGGCCTTTGCGCTCGCGTGCGGGATGCTCGTGGCGGGCGGGGTGATCTGCGTGTGCGGCATGCTCTTCTTTGCCCTGGCTCGCGCGCGGCTGGAGCGGATGCGGACGTGGGTGCTCGGGTTTCTCCCCGACGGGAAGCTGCGGCGTCAACTGGCCCACATGGGCGAGTTGCTCCTGCTCAATCGCCGCGCGGTCGCGCAAGTCATCGTGGCGGCGATCGGCACGCAGGTGGCGCTCTGCATGGTGTACCGGATCGCAGGTGATGCGGTCGGGATCTCGGTGCCATTTGGAACGTGGCTCAGCTTTGTCCCCATCGTGCTCGCCGCGAATGCGGTGCCGATCACGATCGCCGGGCTAGGGGTGCGGGAATATCTGCTGGTGCTCTATCTCGGGGGCGTGTGGCGCGTGCCGGCGGAGCAGGCGCTCGCGGCGTCGGTCGTGGTGCTTGGGATGACGCTCGCGGTGTGTCTGCTCGGCGGGGTCGTGTACATCTTCTACCGGCCGAAGTAGAGCGTGTGTGCCGGCTGGCCACTCGCTTCTTCCGCGCGCATTCGGACTAGCGAGGGGCCTGTCGGCACACTCGCTCTACATCCTGCTTTGAGCTTGTGAGCCATCGGGGCGTCTCTAAACCTCCCGGCGCCATGCCCTCCGACTTCTCGCCGGACGAATCACTTTCCACTCCGTCGCGGCTGTCGGCTGCGCGGCTCCCGCTCGCGGAGCGCATCGTGGCGGGCCTGGCAATCGTGGTGCTGCTGTGGCTCCTCGTGGTGCTGGAGCAGAATTGCGGCGGGCTGTGGCGCGATGAAGTCGCCAGCGCCCGTCTGGCGCAGCTCCCGACGTGGGGACAAATGTACGGCTCAGTCGCGCAGGATTCCTTTCCTCCGCTCTTCAATACGGTCCTGCGGCTGTGGATCGCGGTCGGCGGCACGGGCGATGACTGGCTGCATCACTGGGGTTTCATCCCGATCCTCGGCATCCTGCCGGCGCTCTGGTGGAGCACGCGCGGGCCCCTGGGTGGTGGGGCAGTTTCGCCGAAAGTGCCGTGGGGGGCACACCCGACCGCCATGTCACTTTCGGCGAAAGTGACCCACCACCCGCTGCCATTGCTGAGCGGTGCGTTGCTGCTCTTCAATCCGACGATGTTCTACTGGGGCAGCTCGCTGCGGGCGTATGGGCTTGCGGCGCTGCTGATCATTCTGCTCTTCGGCGCGGTGTGGCGCGTGGTGGAGCGGCCGACGCCGCTGCTCTTCGCGCTAGCCGCGGGACTGTCGATTCTGAACGCGCAGGCGACGTATCAGAACGCGAGCCTGATCTTTTCCGTGTGCGTGGCCGGGGCCGTGGTCGCCGCGCTCCGGCGACTGTGGGTGCGCAGCGCGCTCGCGTTGGGCGTGGGGCTGGCGGGCGCGATGTCTCTGCTCATCCACTTCCGCGCCATCCAGCATGTGCAGGAGTGGAACGTGCTGATCCGTTCGGAACTCGCCTACGGCTGGTTCCTCGCGCGCGCCGGGGATGCGTTGGGATCGGCGGGCTGGAGTTTTGTGTGGCTCTGGGTCGCGCTGATGATCGGAGTGCTGGCGCTGGCGGTGCGGGCGGGCAGGAGTGGCGGAGAGCGGGAGGACAGCCGCATGAGCATCTACGCGGCGATCGCGATCGTGGTGGCGTCGGTCGCTTTGCTGCTCTTCAACAAGCGCGCCGGCTACCCCACGCAGGAGTGGTACTACATCCCGTTCATGGGCCTGATCGTGTGCGCGGTGGAATTCGCGGCGGCGCCTTGGCTGCGGCTGGAGAAGGTGCGCATCCCCCGGCTCGCTCTCGCGGTCGTCGTCATGACGGCGAGTCTTCCGGCGCTCTGGGCGCGCGCGCATGTGCGGCGGACGAATATCGACCTCGTCGTCGCCAAGCTGAAGACCGAGGCCATCCCGCGCGACTTGATCCTGGTCTCGCCCTTCTACTGCGGCATCGGCTTCCAATACTACTATCGCGGCAGTGTGCCGTGGGAGACGATCCCGCCGATCCCGCACGCGGAGGTCCACAACGCCTACGAACAGGTGAAGCCCTACATGATGCAGAATGAACCGATGGGCCCACTGATCGAGAAGGTGACGGCGACACTGCGCAGCGGTGGGAAGCTCTGGTTCGTCGGCGGCGTGCGCATTCCTCCGAATGGCACGCTGCCGCCCGCGTCTCCGCCGGCGCCGCATCCGGAGTATGGATGGTCGGACGAGCTGTATTCCCAGATCTGGGGGCTGCAGATCGGTTACTTTGTGAAGCAGCACGCCACCACCGCGCGGGTGATCCCGGTCCCGACCGCGCACCCCGTGCAGCGATTCGAGGATCTGCCGTTGATCGAGATCTCCGGGTGGCGGCAGTGAAGTAGAGCGAGTGTGCCGAAGGCCACTCGCTGCTTGGGTGAGAGTACCAAGAGGGAAGAACCAAATTCCAAGTAAGCCTCAAATTTCAAGGAGGAAAATTTCAAGGAAGAGCGCCGCGTCGAACCGGCAGGGGACACCGATGGCCCGCTTGGAATTTTCCCCTCCTTGAATCCTGGACCTTACTTGGAATCTGGTACTTCCCTCTTGGAATTTCCGCCCCGGCGCTTGGCTCTCCCCCGTCCGCCCGCTACCCCTGCCCCATGTCGAAGACCTTCGCCTGGTGCGTCTGGGCGCTCACCATCGCTTTCTTTGCGTGCTTTTTCCTGTGGCCGATCGGGGCGACGCTCACGGGCGCGTTCCTCGATGCGGACGGAAAATTCACCGTCGAGTTTGTCGCCGAAGTCTTCCGCAATCGCATCTATCTCGAAGGGCTTCGCAATGCCTTCCTCCTCGCCGTGGCCAGCACCGTGGTCACAGTGGCCCTCGCGCTGCCGCTCGCGCTGATCACCGATCGCTTTGAATTTCCCGGCAAGAAGCTGCTCTCCGCGCTGCTCCTCGTGCCGATGATCCTGCCGCCCTTCGTCGGAGCCATCGGCGTCCGGCAGATGCTCGGGCAGAATGGATCGCTGAATGCGCTGCTCGCGCATCTCGGGTTTTGGGGTGCGGGCGGCGGGCCGGACTGGCTGGGCGAAGGCCGGCTCTGGGGCGTCGTCGCGCTCAATGCGCTGCACCTTTATCCGATCCTCTTTCTCAACCTCACCGCCGCGCTGGCGAATCTCGATCCGGCGATGGAAGAGGCGGCGGAAAATCTCGGCTGCACAGGGTTCCGAAAGTTTCGCCGCATTACCCTGCCGCTCATCATGCCAGGGCTCTTTGCCGGCGGCACCATTGTCTTCATCTTCTCCTTCACCGAGCTCGGCGTGCCGCTGATCTTCGATGTCACGCGGCTCACCTCGGTCCAGATTTTCTACGGCATCAAGGAGATCGCCGGGAACCCATTCCCCTTTGCGCTCGTGGTGGTGATGCTCACGAGCACGGTGCTGCTCTACGCCGCGAGCAAGCTCGCCTTTGGGCAGACCGCCGGCGCTTCGATGTCGAAGGCGACCACGGCGGGTGGCGCGCGGGCGGTGAGTCCGCTCGCCGGCTGGTGCTGTGCGCTGGCGCTTGCCGGCGTCACCTTTGTCGCGCTGGTCCCGCATCTCGGGGTGATCTTCGTGTCGCTCTCGCACGATTGGTACCAGACGGTGCTGCCCACCGCGTGGACGCTGGACCGCTACGAGACCGCGCTCGGGCACTACCTCACCGTGCCGTCGATCGCGAACAGTCTGAAATACGCGAGCTGCGCCACACTCGTGGATCTCGTGCTCGGGGTGGCCATCGCCTACATCGTCGTGCGCACGACGCTCCCGGGCCGCGCGATCCTCGATGCGCTGGCGATGCTGCCGCTCGCCGTGCCGGGGCTCGTGCTCGCTTTCGGTTACATCACCATGACGCAGGACGGGCGCGCCTTCGCGTTCCTGAATCCCTCGAAAGATCCGACGCTGCTCCTCATCATCGCCTACTCCGTGCGGCGGCTGCCGTATGTCGTGCGTTCGGCGGCCGCGGGCTTGCAGCAGACCAGCGTCACGCTCGAGGAGGCGGCGCAAAATCTCGGCTGCCCGCCTCTGCGGACGCTGCGGCGCATCACCTTTCCGCTCATCGCGGCGAATGTGCTCGCGGGCGGCCTGCTCGCGTTTTCCTTCGCAATGCTCGAGGTCAGCGACTCGCTCATCCTCGCGCAGAAGCAGCAGCACTATCCGATCACCAAGGCCATCTACGAACTCTTCCAGCTCATGGGCGAGGGGCGCTTCGTCGCCGCGGCGCTCGGGGTGTGGGCGATGGTCTTCCTCGGGCTCACGATCCTCATCGCGAGCCGCATCCTCGGGAAAAAGATGGGCGCGCTCTTCCGAGTGTAGAGCGAGTGTGGCGACAGCCCACCCGCTTTCTTCTCCCGCCACCGCGTTACTTTCGGCGAAAGTGACCTACCACCCATAGCGAGTGGGCTGTCGCCACACTCGCTCTACGCGCCGCTTGCCAAGCCGCTGTCGTTCGCCCACATTCCGCGCCTCGTTTTACCCGATGGTGTAACGGTAGCACAGGGGACTTTGACTCCCCTAGTCAAGGTTCAAATCCTTGTCGGGTAGCCATCTCCGGCTCGCGTGCCGGGCTCACTACGAAGAATGAGTGGGCGCGATCGAAATCAGAGATTCTTCGTGAAGTTGCACCGGGTTGCGTTCAGAAACGCTGCGCCATGACCCCTGTGGAAAGCTATCTCGCCGATCTCTACGCCGTGCGCGGAGCGGGCACGGCGGAAACTTCCGGCTACCCCGCTCTCGCCCATCTCCTCAATGAGGTCGGCGGCGCGTTGAAGCCGAAGATCACCGCCGTCATTCATCCGGCGAATAGCGGCGCCGGTCTGCCGGACGGCGGCTTCTTTTCCGCGAAGGAACTCAAACAGCACCCGGACGAGGTCTCGCTTCTTCACCTCAAGCCCGAGCGCGGCGTCCTCGAGGTCAAGCCGGTCGATCACGATCTCATCGCGCTCGGGCAGACGCCGCAGGTCCGCGGCTATCTCGAGCACTATGGGCAAATCCTCCTCACCAACTATCGCTGCTTCGCGCTCTGGACTTGGGAACGCGCCAGACCCGTTCCCGGCGAGAGCTTCGTGCTTGCGGAAAGCGAAGCCGCCCTTTGGGACATCGCCCGCCACGCGAAAGAGCACGCGCTGCTCGGCGAGCGTCTCATCGAATATCTCCGCCGCGTTCTGCTCCACGCTGCGCGCCTCGCGGCGCCGAAGGATCTCGCCGCCTACCTCGCCAGCTACGCCCGCGAA
>JBGSYE010000604.1:0-7026 GCA_041751075.1 Chthoniobacteraceae bacterium | reverse complement strand
CTCGTGTCCGTCGCTCCTGCGCTGGCTGGCGATTGGCGCGACTCGCTCTCTTCTCCGAAGCCCGGCGCATTCCCTCCGCTCCCGCCGCTCCGCGCGAGTTATCGCTTTGGCTGGGGAGCGATCCCGGCGGCGCGCGCCGAGTTTGATTTTTCGCGGACGCCGCATGGCGAGCAGCGCCTGACGATGACGACCGCGACCTCCGGCGCGGTGCGCAGGCTGTGGCGGCTGGATGCACGGCACGAAGCCCTCTGCAATCCGGACACCTTGATGCCGCTGAGCCTCCAGCAGACCGAGACGTACAGCGACGAGATCCATCGCACCAGCGTGACCTTCGATGCCGAGGGCGTCTCGCGGCTCCGGGAGAGCAGACCGGCGAAGGGCAAGCCGGGCCAGAGCAAGCCGCCGCGCACGAAGCGCTTCGAGTTTCCCAACGTCTTTGACCTGCAGACGAGCCTCCTCTGGGTGCGCAGCCAGACGCTCCGCCAGGGCGAGACCCACAGCATGGTGGTGTATCCCTCGACCGACGCCTACCTTGCGCGCGTGCAGGTGGTCGGACGCGAAAAGATCAAGGTGGCCGGACGCGAATGGCCGTCGGTGAAGCTCGATCTCCGGCTCCAGGCCATCGACAAGAAACTGCGGCTGGAGACGCACCGGAAATTCCGCAAGGCCAGCGCCTGGCTCTCGGACGATGGCGACCGCGTGCTCTTGAAAGTGAACGCCGAAGTCTTCGTCGGGAGCGTGTGGGTGGCGTTGGAGAAACTCGAGGTGGCGCGAAAGTAGAGCGAGTGTGCCCCTCAGGGCCACTCGCTATCTGCGCGCGCCGGAAGCGAGTGGCTGGAAGGCACACTCGCTCTACGCCCGTGCCGCTGACGATTCGGGTTGAGCGGCGGGGCGCGTCGCCTACCTTGTCCGCCCGATTTCGACTGTATGGCCATCTCGTTTGCCCACCGCTCCAACTCCGACCTGCTCGACCAGAACTACGAGCGCTGGCGAAACGATCCCGCTTCCGTCGATGCCCAGTGGGCCGCGTTTTTCGAGGGCTTCGAGCTCGGAAACACCGCCGCGGCCAGGAATGGCGGCACCTCCGCCCAGGCGACTGCCGAGGGTGCGACCGCTGAGGAAGCTCCGCTGCAATCGCGGGTCGATGGGCTCGCGTATGCCTATCGCTCGCTGGGCCACACCATCGCGCACCTCGATCCGCTCGCCCGGCAGGCGCCGGTCAATCCGGTGCTGAGCCTGCGCGAGCTCGGGTTTGACGAGAAGGATCTCGAGCTCACGGTGGCGTCGCGCTTTTACCTCGGCGGAAAGCGGATGAAACTCCGCGAGATGATCGCCTCACTCGAAGCGATCTACTGCCGGCATATCGGCGTCGAGTTCATGCACATCCAGAATCCGCGCGTCCGGAACTGGGTGCGCGACAAGATCGAAAGCACCACGCCGGAAGGCACGATCCCCGCGGAGGTGCAGCGGCGGATGCTGCGGCAGCTTGCAAAGGTCGAGAGCTTCGAGGGATTCCTGCACAAGAAGTACGTCGGGCAAAAGCGCTTCTCGCTCGAAGGCAGCGAGGCCCTCATCACCGCGCTCTACGGCGTGCTCGAGACCGCGCCCGCGCGCGGCGTCGAGGAGATCTGCATGGGCATGGCGCATCGTGGACGCCTGAGCGTGATCGCGGAATTCCTGCGCAAGCCTTTCCGCCAGATGTTCGCCGAGTTCTCGGAGAACTACCTGCCCGACGCGATCCTCGGCGACGGCGACGTGAAGTACCACCTCGGCTACCACATCACCCGCAAGCTGAAGACCGGCGAGCGCGTCGAGGTGCGCCTCTCCGCCAACCCCAGCCATCTCGAAGCCGTCGATCCCGTGGTGCAGGGCATGGCTCGCGCGCGGCAGCGCATCCGCCAGGACACCGAAAAGCGCGGCAAAGTCGTGGCCGTGCTCGTGCATGGCGACGCCGCCTTCGCAGGGCAGGGGATCGTCGCGGAGACGCTGAATATGTCGCAGCTCCCCGGCTACGGCACCGGCGGCACCATCCATCTCATCGTCAATAATCAGATCGGCTTCACCACCCTGCCCGAGGACGCGCGCTCCTCGCAGTATTGCACCGATGTCGCAAAGATGATCGAGGCGCCGATCTTCCATGTGAATGGCGACGATCCCATCGCGGTGCGCTACCTCGCGGAGCTCGCGCTCGAGTTTCGCCAGACCTTCAAGAGCGACGTGGTCATCGACATCGTCTGCTACCGGCGCTACGGCCACAACGAAGCCGACGATCCCGTCTCCACCCAGCCGCTGATGTACGCCGACATCGGCACGCACCCGAGCGTCGGCACGCTCTTCAAGACGCGCCTGCTCGCCGACGGCACCGTCACCGCGGAAGATGCCGCTGCCCTGGAGAAAGAAATGGCCGAGCGCCACGACGTCGCGCTCGCCGCGGTGAAGGAGGCGGAGAAGGACAAGACGCTGGACCGCTTCACCGGCTCGACCGCCGTCGCGCAGCCGAAGTATTCGCACGATCCCGTCGAGACCGGCGTGGCAAAGGAAAAGCTCGCGCTCGTCGCCAAGGCGCTGAGCTCCGTGCCGGAGGGCTTCGCCGTGCAGAGCAAGCTGAAGACCTTCGTGCTCGAGAAGCGCGCCAAGGTCTGGGCGAACGAAGGCCCGTTCGATTGGGCCTACGGCGAGGCACTCGCGATGGGCTCGCTGCTCCTCGATGGCACGCCCGTGCGGCTCAGCGGACAGGACGTGCGGCGCGGCACCTTCAGCCAGCGCAACGCGTATCTCTACGATCAGAAAACGCGCGAGCGCTGGTGCTCGCTGAAACACATCGCGCCCGGCCAGGCCCAGCTCTGCATCTACAACTCGCTGCTCAGCGAAGCCGCCGTGCTCGGCTTCGACTACGGCTACTCGCTCAACTACCCGAATCTGCTCTGCATGTGGGAGGCGCAGTTTGGCGACTTCGTGAATGGCGCGCAGGTCATCATCGACCAGTTCATCGCCAGCGCGGAATCGAAGTGGCAGCGCCCGAGCGGCATCGTGCTCCTCCTGCCGCATGGCCATGAAGGCCAGGGCCCCGAGCACAGCAGCGCGCGACCCGAGCGTTTCCTCCAGCTCTGCGCGGAGGAGAATCTGCAAGTCTGCAACCTCACCACGCCCGCGCAGTATTTCCACCTCCTGCGCCGGCAGATGATGCGCCCCTTCAAGAAGCCGCTCGTCATCATGACGCCGAAGTCGCTCCTGCGCGCGGAGGCCGCGGTCTCGAAGCTGGAGGATTTCACGAGCGATCGTTTCCACGAAATCCTCCCCGGCCCGCTCGTCGGAAAAGCGACGGCGGTGAAGCGCGTGATCCTTTGCTCCGGCAAAGTCTATTACGACCTGCTCACCTTCCGCGCGGAGAACAACATCGGCAACGCCGCGGTCATCCGCCTCGAGCAGATCTATCCGCTGCACGAAGCCGCGCTCACCGCAGCCGTCGCCGAGTTTCCCCACGCCGAGAAATTTGTGTGGTGCCAGGAGGAATCGCTGAACATGGGCGCCTGGGGCCACCTCGCCCCGCGCCTCCGCGAACTGCTCCCAGCGACGCCACGCTACGCCGGCCGCGACGCCAGCGCCAGTCCCGCCGTCGGCTCCCTAGGCATCCATAAGATGGAGCAGCGTCGCCTGATCGAGGAGGCGTTCACGCTGTGAATCGGGGGTGTGCTTAAGTGGGTGCATGCTGCCCCAGTCGAAGGGGTATCGGAAATTAGCCGGCCAACCGGCTCTTACTCATGCTCATGCTCTTGCTCCTCCGAATCTCATGAGAGCAAGAGTAAGAGGCAAGCATGTCACCGGCGAGGGACGGAGAGCTGCTGGTCGAGATTGTAGGCGGCGCTGATCATGGCCAGATGAGTGAAGGCCTGGGGAAAGTTGCCGAGGTGCTCGCCGCGCGGCCCGAGTTCTTCGGCGTAAAGGCCGAGGTGATTCGCATAGCCGAGATTCTTCTCGAAGATGAAGCGCGCCTGTTCGAGATCGCCGGCGCGGGACAGGCACTCCACGTACCAAAAGGAGCACATCGAGAAGGTGCCCTCCCTGCCGGAAAGCCCGTCCGAGCTGGCGTGGCAGATATTATACCGATAGACGAGGGAGTCTTCGACCAGCGATTCCTCGATGGCTCTGAGCGTCGAGACCCAGCGCGGATCGGTGGGGCCGATGAATTTCACCAGCGGCATGAGCAGACAGGAGGCATCGACAGCGCTGGAGCCCTTGTGCTGCACGAACGCGCGCAGCTTCGGGCTCCAGTGGTTTTCATAGACATCGCGGTAGATGGCGTCGCGGACCTGGTGCCAGCGATCGAGCGGCGCGGGGAAGGAGCGCTTCTGCGCGAGCCGGATCGCGCGATCGACGGCGACCCAGCACATCACCCGTGAGTAGGTGAACTCCTGCCGGCCTCCGCGCACTTCCCAGATGCCTTCATCGGGGCGCTGCCAGTTCAGGCATACGAATTCGATGAGCCGCGTGAGCTGCATCCAGAAGTCGTACGAGATCGGCTGGCCGTACTTGTTGTAGAGATACACGGAGTCCATGAGCTCTCCGTAGATGTCGAGTTGCAGTTGCCCGTGGGCGCCATTGCCGATGCGGACGGGCGCGGATTTTCGGTAACCCTCGAAGTGCGGCAGGATGCGCTCGGTCAACTCGTGGGCGCCGTCGAGCGCGTACATGAGTTGCAGCGAGCCATCGGGGTTCATCTCGTGGCAGCGCTTTTCGATCCAGCCAATGAACGCCGCCGCCTCGGAGGTGTAGCCCAGGCGCATCAGCCCGTAGAGAGTGAAGGAAGCGTCGCGAATCCAGGTGAAGCGATAGTCCCAGTTGCGCTCGCCCCCGAGGTCTTCCGGCAGGCCAAAGGTGGGTGCGGCGACGATGGCGCCGTGCAGGTGCGAGGTCAGCAGCTTGAGGGTGAGCGCGGAGCGGTTCACCATCTCGCGCCAGCGGCCCCGGTAGGTGGATTGGCGCACCCAGCCGCGCCAGAAGTTCATGGTCTCCTTGAAGACATCGGCCACATAGCCCGGCGCGACGGCACAGATTTCGGGCCACTCCCTGGCGTCTTCGAGGATGAAGGAAGCGGTCTCGCCCGCGCTGAGCGTGAACTCGGCGACGACCGCGGCGCCCTCCACCCGCAGCGGCACATCGGCGCGCAGGCGGAGGGTGAGCGGGTCGTCTCCATCGCTGAGAAAGAGCACCGTCCCGTCGTGCTGCTCGATGCGGTGCGTCGCGCGGCCATAGTCGAAGGCCGGCGCGCAGACCACCTTGTAATGGACCTCGCCGCGGACGGTCTTCGCGCGCCGGATCAGTTGATGGCCGTGCCGCCTTTCCGCCACCGGCATGAAGTCGGACAACTCCACGACTCCATCGTCGGAGAGGAAGCGCGTGAGGAGGATGTTCGTATCCGGCAGGTAGAGTTGCTTGTGCCGGGCGTCGTTGAATTGCGGAGCGATCTTGAAGCGGCCGCCTTTCTCATCGTCGAGCAGGGCGGCGAAAATGGACGGCGAATCAAAGTGCGGGAAGCACATGAAGTCGATCGAGCCGTCCATCCCGACGAGGGCGATCGTAAAAAGATCGCCGATGATCCCGTAGTTCTCGATGGGCTGGTAGCTCACGCAGCGGAGGGAGGGTGGGGAAAACGGATGCGCATGGGAAAAGCAGGACGCTTCAGATCCGCTGCTCCTCGATGTCATAGACATCGAACCAGACATATACCGGGCGGTTCTTACGGATGAATTTCGGGATGTAGTCTTCGAGGAAGAGCTGCAACTCCATCGGCATGTCGCAGGGGCGCATGTTTCGGAGCTGGTTATTCCATCGCACGATCTCCGCGCGGTCGCTGACCTTCGAGTGCGCGGCGATCCAGTCGGCGACCTCCGCATCGGGCACGCCGGTCGCGACGAAGTCCTTGAAGGCGGACGCCGCGATCCCGGTGAAGCCGAGGAACTGCTTATCCAGCGGGCAGTCGAAGTGATACTCGCCCGCGGTCCCCGCGAGGACGGCGCGGCATTTATCCAGCGTGCGCGCGGCGACGACATACCCGCCGAGCATCTCGCGCGGGCTGCGCGGGAAGGCGTGGGTGAGATCGGGAGCGAGGAGACTGAGTCGGTCGGAGGGTTTCATGGGAAATGGATTCGACGCTTGGTATCGCCTCTCAGGGGGCAATGGCCGTACGAGCGACTTGGGCGGGGGCTATTCCGGAGCAGAGTCGCACCAAGCTGAAATGTCCATCACTCGACTCGCAGAAGCCGGCCCGGAGCGGACGCGGCCCTTGAAGTGAGCGAGCCCGCCCCCCTACGCTCCGCGCTCATGTCCTCCCATTCCCCCGCCCCGGTCCGGCTGCGCGACGCCCTCCGCTACGTCGGGCCCGGCCTGATCATCACCGCCAGCATCGTCGGCTCGGGCGAGCTGATCGTCACGCCGCGCGTGGCTTCGGAGCATGGCTACAAGCTGCTCTGGTTGATCGTGCTCGGGTGCATGGTGAAGGTATTTGTACAGATCGAACTCGGCCGCTACGCCGTGGCCAAAGGCGTCACCACCTTGCAGGCGCTCAATCAAATCCCCGGGCCGCGCGCGCGAGTGTCCTGGATCCTCTGGATCTGGGCGGTGGTGTTTCTCGCCATCATCTCCCAAGTCGGCGGGATCATCGGCGGCACCGCGGAGGTGCTGAAAGCGGGCGGGGTGCCGCTGGATCATCGCCTGATCGCCGTGGCGGTGGGCGGCTCCTGCGCGGCGCTGCTGGCCTTCGGTCGCTACCGGATGGTGGAGCTATTCTCGACCGTGCTGGTGAGCGTCTTCACCGTAGCGACCGTCGTCGCGGTCGGCTCGCTGCAATGGTCCGAGTACCGCATCACCGCCGCGAACATCGCGGACGGCTTCCGCTTTCAGCTCCCGGAAAATTTCGGCACCGCCTTTGCCGCGATCGGGATCATCGGCGTCGGCGCTTCGGAGCTGATCTACTATCCCTACTGGTGTCTGGAGAAAGGGTACGCCGCGCGCGTCGGCGGGCGCGAC
>JBGSYE010000603.1:0-8695 GCA_041751075.1 Chthoniobacteraceae bacterium | reverse complement strand
CGATGACACTCCGCTGAGGCGGCAGTGTAATGTCACGCCTCGGGCGTTCGGTCATTTTGGCTTCGAATCATCGGCGGACTCTCTGAAAGCCCGAGTTACGAGGTTGTTGGAAGCGAGCATGGGACCGAGGAGGATCATGGGAAGAATGATCGGCCATGGAAACCTGGTGGATGCAAATGCGACGCTCAATACCCACGGCAATACCATCGCCGTGAGCCAGAGAATGGTGTTCCACTTCAGGGAGGTCTTTTGGTCGAAGGTTTTCATCGGCTACGGATCAGGGGGGTGGGGTCGCTGGGGAGGCAGGATATCTACTCCGTCGAGACGGTCGGCTCGCCGGGGGACTGCCCGAGTGCCTGCTCGAAGGCGCGCCAGGCCAGCATCGCGCACTTCACGCGCTGCGGAAATTTCCGCACGCCTTGCAGGAGTCGCAGGTCGCCGAGCATCTTCGGCGGGTCGGCGACTTCGACGGTCACGAGATCGTGAAACGCGGCGAGCATCGCGGCCGCCTCGGCGCGGTTTTTGCCCTTGAGCTTTAGCGTCATGAGCGACGCGGAAGCCTGGCTGATCGCGCAGCCCTGGCCCGTGAATTTCACGTCCTCGACATTAGCCTCCGCGCCGAATTTCACATGCAGATGGATCTCGTCGCCGCACGACGGATTGTCGCCATGCACATGGACCGCGCCCTCCGCGATCTCGCCGAAATTTCGCGGGCGTTTCGAGTGATCGAGGATCACCGACTGATAGAGTTCTTCGAGTTCGGAAGTCATGCAAAAAAGCGCTGTGCGGTTGCGAGGATTTCGATCATGCGATCCACCTCGGCCCGTGTGTTGTAAAAATAGAAACTCGCGCGGTTGGTGCCGGGGAGCTTCATCTTGCGCATCAACGGCTGATTGCAGTGATGGCCGCCGCGAAGCGCGAGGCCCTGCTCATTGGCGAAGGTGGTGAGGTCGTGCGGATGGGCGCAGTCCATCACGAAGCCGACGAGCCCGCCGCGTTCGTCGCGTGGACCGAGGATGCGGATGCTGTCCATCGAGGCCATGCGGTCCATGGCGTAGCGGGCGAGGTCGAGATCGTGGGCGAAGATGCGGTCGCGGCCGATGGCTTCGAGGTAGTCGATGGCTGCGCCGAGGCCGACCGCGCCGGCGACGTTTGGCGTGCCGGCTTCGAACTTGTGGGGCGGTTCCTTGTAGGTCGCGGATTCGTAGCTCACGCTCACGATCATCTCGCCACCGCCGTGCCAGGGCGGCGTCGCGGCCAGCAATTCGCGACGCCCGTAGAGCACGCCGCTGCCGGTGGGCGCGCACATTTTGTGGCCGGAGAAAGCGAGGAAGTCACAGCCGAGCGTCTGCACGTCGATCGGCAGATGCCCGGAACTCTGCGCGGCATCGACGAGGCTCACCGCACCGACGGCGCGCGCGGCGGCGCAGAGTGCTGCGACGGGGTTGATGGTGCCGAGCGAGTTCGAGATGTGGGTGAATGCGAAGAGCTTCACTTCAGGCGTGAGCAGGTCGCCGAGCTGATCGAGTGCGAGCGTGCCGTCGTCCGCCACCGGCACAAAGCGCAGCCGCGCGCCGGTGCGCTGGGCGAGGAGCTGCCAGGGGACGAGATTGCTGTGATGCTCCATCTCGGTGAGCAGGATCACGTCGCCCTCGTGGATGAATTGTCCGCCCCACGCCTGCGCGACGAGATTGATCCCCTCCGTGGTGCCGCGTGTGAAGACGATCTCGTCCGCGCTCGCGGCGTTGAGGAACTCCGCGACTTTGCCGCGCGCGCCTTCGTAGGCTTCGGTCGCGCGATTGCTCAGCTCATGGAGGCCGCGGTGGACATTCGCATTGTCGTGCTCGTAGTAGCGCGCGATCGCGTCGATCACCGCCCGCGGCTTCTGCGAGCTGGCGGCATTGTCAAAATAGATGATCGGCTCCCCCTTCGCCTGCTCGCGCAGGATCGGGAACTCGCCTCGAATCTTCTCCCAGTCTGGCTGGATCACGGCGTGCCCTCCCAGACAAAGGTGATCGGCTTTTCCACGTCGGGATGCAGGCTCCGATGCACCGGGCAGGTGTGCGCCGCGCGCTCCAGGGCTTCGCGCTGCGGATGCGAGAGCGCGAGCGGCGCGCGGACTTCCGTGGTGAGCCTGGCGATGCGGCGGAGCGGCACACTGCTCATTTCTTTCACCACCGATACGCGCATCCCGCGCAGCTCGACGCCGTGGCGCTGCGCGTAGATGGCCATCGTCGTCGCGACACAGGAGCCGAGCGCGGTGGCCACGAGATCGGTCGGAGAAAAAGATTCGCCTTTGCCCATGTTGTCCACAGGCGCGTCGGTCAGGAAGCCGACCTGCGACGGGCCGTGCTTGGTGCGGCAGCGCAGTTCGCCCAGGTAATCGACGGAGATGTGAACGCTCATGGTCCTTCCTCTTCCACCGAATCCCCGGCGGCGTCCAGCCTCGTCCGTGTCATCGACCGGATGCCGATCGGGAGCGGCGCGGCGAGACAGGCGGCACCCTCGTGACGCGCTCAGAAGCTCAACGTCGCCGGGTCGCGATACTCCATCCCGTGCGCCTCGGCGACGCCGCGATAGGTCACCTGGCCGTCGTAGAGATTCAGGCCGGAGCGGAGATTGGCATCGTTTTGGAAAGCCGCGGCGAGACCGTGATCGGCGAGCATTTCGATGTAGCGGTAGGTGACATTGGTGAGCGCCTGGGTGGCGGTGCGCGCGTAGGCGGCGGGCATGTTCGCGACGCAGTAGTGGATCACGCCCTCTTCGAGATAAGTGGGATCGTGATGGGTGGTCGGGCGCGTGGTCTCGACGCAGCCGCCCTGATCCACGGCGATATCCACGAGCACGCTGCCGGGGCGCATCACCTTGAGCATGTCGCGCGTGATGAGCTTCGGGGCGCGCGCGCCCGGCACGAGCACGGCGCCGATGAGCAGATCGACCGTCGGCATCAGCTCCAGCAGGTGCGCCTGATTCGAGTAGAGCGTGTGGGTGCTGTGCATCGACATGTCGAGGAAGCGCATCCGCTCCACGTCCACTTCGAGGATGGTGACATCCGCGCCGAGCCCCGTGGCCATGCGCGCGGCATTCACACCCGCGGTGCCGCCGCCGATGACGACCACCTTCCCCGGCAGCACTCCCGGCACGCCGCCGAGCAGCACGCCTTTTCCCCCGCAATGCTTCGCGAGGAAGTAGCCGCCGACGATCACGGACATGCGGCCCGCGATTTCGCTCATGGGCTCGAGCAGCGGCAGGCGGCGATTCACTTCGATCGTCTCGTAGGCGATGCCCACGGCGCGCGATTTTGCGATCGCCTCCGTCAAGGGCCGGCTCGCCGCGAGATGCAGATAGGTGAAAAGGATCTGCCCGGCGCGCAACAGGCCGTACTCGTCCGGCAGCGGCTCCTTGACCTTCACGATCAACTCAGCCTGCTCGAAGACCTGCCGATGCGTGCCGGCGATCTCCGCGCCAGCCTTGGTGTACTCTTCATCGGGATAGCCGGACCCCGCGCCGGCGTCCGCCTCGACGAGCACCCGATGCCCGCGCCGCGTGAGCTGATAAGCGCCGGACGGGAGCAGGCCGACGCGATGTTCCTGAGCTTTAATTTCTTTGGGGACGCCGATGAGCATGGCGAAAAAGTGGTGCAGCGCGCGGTGGAGCGCACGCTCTCATTGCACACGGCTCGACCGCGGGGAAGGCGGCTGCTTACATCCGCCCCCAAGATTATGCCCGAGCTTCCCATCATCACCTACACACAGACCGACGAAGCCCCCGCCCTGGCCACCTGCTCCCTGCTTCCGATCGTGAAGGCTTTCACGAAACACGCCGGGATCGCCGTCGAGACGCGCGACATCTCGCGGGCCGGGCGCATCCTCGCGAATTTTCCCGAAGTGCTGACCCCCGGGCAGCGCGTGCCGGATGCACTGGTGGAACTCGGCAAACTCGCAACGCAACCGGAGGCGAACATCATCAAGCTGCCGAACATCAGCGCGTCGGTGCCGCAGTTGAAGGAAGCGATCGCGGAGATGCAGGCAAAGGGTTGCAAGATCCCCGACTTCCCCGCCGACCCGAAGACCGATGCGGAAAAGGAGGCGCGCGCGCGCTACGACAAGATCAAGGGCAGCGCGGTGAATCCTGTATTGCGCGAGGGGAATTCCGACCGTCGCGCTCCGAAGGCGGTGAAGGAGTACGCCCGGAAGAATCCGCACTCGATGGGGGCGTGGTCGTCGGAGTCGAAGACGCGCGTGGGCACGATGGGGAAGAGCGACTTTTTCTCGAACGAGAAGTCGGTCGTTGCGCCGGCGGCGACGGAGGTGAAGATCGAGTTCGTCGCCGCGAATGGCGCCAGCACGATGCTCAAGGAAAAGACGCCACTCCAGGCCGGCGAGATCCTCGACGGCACGGCGATGAGCCGGGAGGCGCTCGTGACCTTCCTCGAGGAACAAATCGCGACGGCCAAGGCGGAGGGCGTCCTCTTCTCGCTGCACTTGAAGGCCACGATGATGAAGGTCTCGGACCCGATCATCTTTGGCCACGCGGTGCGCGTTTTCTTCAAGGATCTCTTCGCGAAACATGACGCGCTCTTCGCGGAGCTGGGCGTGGATTTGAAGAACGGATTCGGCGATCTCGTGGCAAAAATTCAGAGCCTTCCCGCGGACAAGAAGGCGGAGGTGGAAGCCGACATCCAGGCGGCCTATGCGAATGGTCCGGGCCTCGCGATGGTGAACTCCGAAAAGGGCATCACGAACCTGCACGTGCCGAGCGACGTGATCGTCGATGCATCGATGCCGGCGATGATCCGCTCCTCGGGCAAAATGTGGGACTCCGCGGGCAAGCTCCAGGACACCCTCGCCGTCATCCCCGACAGCAGCTACGCGGGCGTCTATCAGGCGACGATCGACTTTTGCAAAAAGCACGGCGCCTTCGATCCGCGCACGATGGGCAGCGTGCCGAATGTCGGCCTCATGGCGCAGGCCGCGGAGGAATACGGCTCGCATAACAAGACCTTTGAGATCCCCGGAAATGGTACGGTGCGCGTCACCGATGCGGAGGGCCGGGTGCTGCTGGAACACGCGGTCGGAGCCGGTGACATCTGGCGCGCCTGCCAGACGAAGGACGCACGGGTGTGCGATTGGTTTAAGCTCGCCGTGAGTCGCGCGCGCGCGACCGGCACACCCGCGGTCTTCTGGCTCGATGAAAAACGTGCGCACGACGCGCAGATCATCGCAAAGGTGAAGACGTATCTCGCGGAACACGACACCGCTGGACTCGACCTCCGCATCCTCGCGCCTGCGGCCGCGACCGAATTCACGCTTCAGAGGCTCAAGGGCGGCCAGGATACGATCTCGGTGACGGGCAACGTGCTGCGCGACTACCTCACGGATCTCTTCCCGATCCTCGAGCTCGGCACCAGCGCCAAGATGCTCTCGATCGTCCCGCTGATGAATGGCGGCGGCCTTTTTGAGACCGGCGCCGGCGGCTCCGCGCCGAAGCATGTGCAGCAGTTCCTCGCGGAAAATTATCTGCGCTGGGATTCGCTCGGGGAGTTCCTCGCGCTCGCCGTTTCGCTCGAACACCTCAGCGAAACGTGCAGGAATCCGCAGGCGAAAATCCTCGCTGACACCCTGGATGCCGCGACCGGGAGATTCCTCGACGAAGATCGCTCGCCGGGCCGCAAGCTCGGCACGATCGACAACCGCGGCAGCCACTTCTATCTCGCGCTCTACTGGGCGGAGGCGCTGGCGGCGCAGAATGCCGACGCGAGACTGAAGTCCATCTTCACCCCGATCGCCGCGGCGCTCGCGGCGCACGAGTCAAAGATCGTCGCGGAACTCCTCGCCGTGCAGGGGCAGCCCGTCGATCTCGGCGGCTACTACCGGCCAGACGACGCCAGGGCCTCCGCCGCGATGCGCCCGAGCGCGACCCTCAATGGAATCCTGGCGAAGCTGTAGCATCGCTCACTTTCTCAGCGATTTTCAAAGCAGCCCGTGGCAGACTCTCGCTAGTGTCATGCAGCGATGAACGCACCTGAATTTCCCACCCCGTGGCAACGCAAGACCTTCTGGGTCGCGATCAGCGCTCTGTCCGTAGTGGCGATCGGCGCGATCGGCGTGGGGCTCGTCTGGATCGGCTCGAAGGTGCTCGGTTTCCTGCAACCGATCCTGATCCCTTTCGCCGTCGCGGCAGTGATGGCGTACCTGCTCGATCCAGTGGTGGATCGGATCGTGTCGTGGGGGACGACGCGGCACCGCGCGGTGCTCGCCGTTTTTGCCGCGGTGACGCTGGGGTTGATCGGCGTCCTGATCTGGATCGTGCCGGCGATCTCGCATCAGACGGCAAATCTGGCCAAACTCGTCCCGCGCTACACCCAACGACTCACGGTGCTGGTGGTGAACAGCGCCAAAGACTTCCAATCGCGCACGGGGCTGCAGCTTTTCCCGCAACTCGAGCAGCCTGCCGATGGGGCATCCGCTCCGAATCCGGCAAAGCTAAAGGAAATCCCGCCGCCAGTGGAGCCATCGGAGCCCCTCCCAGCCGTGCCCGTGTCGGCCAGCAACTTAGAGCCGGCGACCAGTGCAGCCCCGACAGCGACCCCCGGCCACGATGCCGCGGCCAAGCCTGGGACCAATCTCCAGGACGATTGGCGGCAGCTCGTCTCCGGCGACTGGGTGCGGACGACGCTGCCCACGGTGCTGCGCAATGCGTGGACCTTTGTGAAGACGAGCGTCGGCGGCTTCCTCGGCGTCTTCGGCTTCCTGCTCTCGATGGTCATCGTGCCGGTCTATCTCTATTACTTTCTCATCGAGAGCACTCACATCGCCAGGTCGTGGGGCGACTACCTGCCGCTGCGCGCGTCGGCTTTGAAAGATGAAGTGGTGAGTGTGATCGGGGAGATCAATGGCTACCTCATCGCCTTCTTCCGCGGGCAGCTCATCGTGAGCCTCATCAATGGCACGGCCACCGGCCTCGGGCTCGTCATTGTCGGCCTGGACTTCGGGTTGCTCATCGGATTCCTGCTCTGCTTCCTCGGCATCATCCCGTATCTCGGCATCATCCTGTGCTGGATACCGGCGGTGATCATCGCGTCGGTGCAGGGCGGCGCGGGGACATGGATTCCCGGCGACCCATGGTGGGTCTTTCCGCTCGTCGTCACGGGAATCTTCGCCGCCGTGCAGCAGGTCGATGGGCTCTTCATCACTCCGAAGATCGTCGGCGAGAGCGTGGGTCTGCATCCGATGACGGTCATCGTGTCGGTCTTTGTCTGGACGCTGCTCATGGGCGGTCTCCTCGGCGCGATCCTCGCCGTGCCGATGACGGCGACGCTGAAGGTGCTCCTCGTGCGCTATATCTGGCAGCGGAAATTGCGGCCGGGGACGGTCGCGGGAGGGGCGGTCGCGGATGCCGCCGCAGTCGAGCTGGCGCCACCCAGAGGCGATCCAGCCCCCGCACGATGAACCCGCAGAGCCCGCCGCCGAAAATCGTCGTGCAGAGCACCACGCGGCGGGACGCGCTGGTCGCCGCGGTGCTCGCGATAGTGGTCCTTGGATTCATCGGCTACGGCATCCGCCATATGGGTCAACCGGTGACGGGCAACAAGCTGACCGGCGTGATCGTGGAGAAGCAATTCACGCCATTGAAGGAACAGAGGGTCGAGTTCTCCGGCCGCGCGCTCAAGGGCGTGACGGAATCCGAAGGTGAGCATGTGCTGAAAGTGCGCGTAGATTCGGAGAAGGGGCGGGTCTTCGAGGTGCCGGTGCTGAAGTCGCTCTACGACCTGAAGAACGTCGGCGACTCGCTCACCTTCATCCGCCCACCGAGCGAACAGCGGTAGTTCTGCGCGTTTTAAAAAATGCACGACAACGACGGCCAGGAGTGACCGCGCTACGCCGAGAAGCTCTCGCCGCACGAACAGTGCGCGACGGCGTTCGGGTTCGTCACTTTGAAGCCGCCCTTTTGCAGATCGTCGCTGTAGTCGAGCAGCGAACCGCTGACGAAAAGCGCGCTCTTCGGGTCCACCACCACCCGCACGCCGGCGCTCTGGACCATGATGTCGCGGTTCGCGGGTCCGTTCACGAGATCCATCTTGTATTGCAAGCCCGAGCAGCCGCCGCCGATCACTGCCACGCGGAGCGCACCCTCCGGACGCCCCTGGCGCGTGAGCAGCGACGTGAGCTTCGCGCTCGCGGCTTCGGTCACCTTCACGAGCTTCTCGTTGCCGATCTTGTATTTTATTTCGCCGGTTTGCGGAGCGGTGGTCACGGGAAAAGAAATGTGCTCAGGGGTCAGGTTGCAGCAGTAGCACCGATTATGTCTTCGTGCTGTGCCTCAATGTTCGACGAGGCGATTTCTTCGAGTTCCACGAGCGATGCGACGTGGGCGAAGCGCTCTCGCAGGCGCTTCGCCTCCGGCATCCCGCGCGAGTAGGCCATCAGCCGCGAACGCATCGCCGCCATCGCGTGCGGCTCGCTGCCCTCCGCCTCCACCTTCCACCGGCAATGGCGGATGATGTGCGCCCACTGCTCCTCGAGAGGCGGCGGTGCAAGGTGCTCGCCGGTGGCGAGGAAATGTTTGATCTCGCGGAAAATCCACGGCGCGCTCATCGCCGCGCGGCCGAGCATCAGCCCGCGCACGCCGCTCTGCATCCGGCGCTCCACGTCGAGCGCGCCGCCGAGGTCGCCATTGCCGATCACCGGCACCC
>JBGSYE010000602.1:0-2698 GCA_041751075.1 Chthoniobacteraceae bacterium | reverse complement strand
CATCGGGGAGACGCCGCTGGCGAGCGCGGTAGTCAGCAGCAGCTTGCCGCGGTGGCCACCGGGCTTGAGCGACAGCCAGAGCGTGCTCAACAGCGCCCCTCCAGCGATGGCCTTGGAACCGGTGCCGAGAAATTTCCGGCGGGAGAGAGGGTCAGTGACGGGATGGAGGATGCGGGTGGTTTTCATGTGGGGAGTTTGGAGAAGGACGGGGAGTTTGAGCAGGTCGCACCGAGCTTGTCACGCGGCCAGGTGAAAACACGGTGGCAACATGCTCCGTACATGGCCGGCCTCCCGGCGATGGGTGCGCGTGAGCAAAGCGGCGCGTCCCCCCACCGCTTTCCTCACGCGTTGCTTCTCACATCGTCGGCGAATCACCCCGAATCTTCGTCGGCACAAAGCACGGCGATCCGGCGAGCGTCTGCTCCGCGCGCCGCTGCCGCTCGCGCAGGCGGCGGAAACGCGCGGAAACGATGCAGTGGTAGAGCCCGGGGCAGTGGGTCTGCAGGAAATTTCGCGCGCTCCCTTTCAATCCACCGGGAGCCGGAGTCGCGGGTAGCGGCGGGCCGCCTTCGACGCCCTTCCACATCACCGCGTAGTCGCTCTGCTGTGGTGTCGTGAGCACGCCGGCCTCCGCCGCGGTGCGCCGCGCGCGCAGCATCAGCAGCATGGGATTCTCCCCGATGATGATCGGCCGCGTGCCGACTTCCGCCGGATCGCGCACTTCAAACCACGGCCCGCAATCGCCCATCTCCGGCCCGAAGTAGCGATGCTCGAAGGCATACATCCGCTCGATCTCGAAGCCATTTGCCGGGCAGAGCAGCCGGTGGAAAAGATCGGTCCCGAACTGATAGAAACCGTGGCCGAAGTGATTGTTTGCCGGCGTGACGATGAAGAGCCGGCCGCCCACCGCGGTCATGCGCATGAGATTCTCGATCGCATTGGGGAAATGGAAGATGTGCTCGAGCGATCCCATCTCGATCACCGCGTCGAAGCGCCCGTGCCACTCCGCGGCGATGGGCCGATTCATGTCGTGGACCACCGTTGCGCCCTCGAAGTCGGACGCATCGAAGGACGTGACCTCCTGCGCGCAGAAGGCTTCACGCAGCAGCCGGTCGGCGTAGCGCTCGCGATCCAGCGCCACGGCATCCAGTGCCGGGAAGTGCGCGCGGAGCGAATCGTAGCGGAGAAAGAGCGTCTGATGCCCGAGCGTGGCCGTGCGGGTGAAGACGCAGCCGTCGCCGTGGGCCTGCTGGAGGAAGAGTGCGGTGTTAAGTTCGAAGCCCATGGGCCAGTCGCCAGTGTTCAGTGTTCAGTATTCAGTATTCAGAAGGAGGTCGCGCGATCCCGCCACATGCGGGCGGAGACTGAACACTGAACACTGAACACTGAATACTGAACACTGACTCCCTGCTTTCCCCGCGCCCGCCCTCGGGCTACAAGCCCCGATGCAGAAGAAACTTTTCTCCGAACTCGGTCTCTCGCCCGAAATCCTCAAGGCCGTGGAGCGCATGGGTTTCGAGGAAGCCTCGCCGATCCAATCCGAAGCCATCCCGGTGTTGCTCGGAGGCTCGGATGTCGTGGGGCAATCGCAGACGGGCTCGGGCAAGACCGCGGCGTTCGCGATTCCGGCGATCGAGAAGGTGGACGGCAATCTGCGCGCGCCGCAGGTGCTGATCCTCTGCCCGACGCGCGAACTCGCGGTGCAGGTGGCGGAGGAAGTGGCGAAGCTCGCGCTTTTCAAACGCGGCGTGCGCGAGCTGCCGATCTACGGCGGCGCTTCCTACGATCGCCAGCTCCGCGGCCTGCACGCCGGCGCGCAGATCATCATCGGCACGCCGGGCCGGGTGATGGATCACCTCGAACGCAAGACGCTCAAGCTCGAGCACCTGAAGATGGTCATCCTCGACGAGGCAGATCGCATGCTCGACATGGGCTTCCGCGAGGACATCGAGACGATCCTCAAGCAGTCGCCGCCCGAGCGCCAGACGGTGCTCTTTTCCGCCACGGTGCCGCGGCCGATCGCGGAGCTGATCAAGAAGTTCACGCGCGACGCGGTGAATGTGCGGATCGAGCAGGCCTCCCTCACCGTCACCGCGATCGACCAAGTGTATTACGAAGTGGATCGCCGGTCGAAGCTCGAGGTTCTCTGCCGGCTCATCGATCTCCAGGATGTGAAGTTCGCGCTCATCTTCTGCGCGACGAAAATGATGTGCGATGAACTCACCGAACATCTCACCGCGCGCGGTTACGGCGCGGATAAATTACACGGCGATATGACCCAGCAGATGCGCGAGCGGGTCATGAAGAAGTTCCGCGAGCGGAAGATCGAATTCCTCGTCGCCACCGATGTCGCGGCGCGCGGGCTCGACGTGGACGACATCGAAGTCGTCTTCAACTACGACCTGCCGCACGACGGCGAGGACTACGTGCATCGCATCGGCCGCACCGGCCGCGCGGGCCGCACCGGCAAGGCGGTGACCTTTGTGGCCGGGCGCGAGATTTACAAGATGCAGAACATCATCCGCTTCACCCGCGGCAAGATCCGGCGGGAGAAAGTGCCGTCGCTCGACGAGGTGGAGGAAAAGCGGACCAGTGCCGTCTTCGAGCACCTCCGCGAGACTCTGGAAGAGGGGGAATACGTGAAGCGCGACGCGCACATCGACCGCCTGCTCGACCAGGGCCACTCGCCGACCGACAT